>NZ_JBQEQB010000019.1:52228-107636 GCF_052046055.1 Pseudomonas sp. 22082 | reverse complement strand
CCCGCTCCCACATTTGTTTTGTGTTGCTCATCAATTTTGTGAAGGGGATCGATGTTGTCTTCTCCAATACCTGTAACGGTACTCAGCGGTTTCCTCGGCGCCGGCAAGACCACTTTGCTGCGCCATATGCTGAAAGCCGAGCACGGCCTGAAAATCGCCGTGATCGAAAACGAATTCAGCGACGCCGGTATCGACACCCAACTACTGGGCGACGAGCCGGTGCAAGTCATGACCCTGGCCAACGGCTGCGTCTGCTGCACCATCCACACCGACCTGACCAAGGCCCTGTACCAGCTGCTCGAACGGCTGGACAGCGGCGAAATCGCCTTTGATCGGCTGGTCATCGAATGCACCGGCCTGGCCGACCCGGCCCCGGTAGCACAGACCTTTTTCATCGACGAAGAACTGCGCGAGCGCTATTTGCTCGACGGCATCATCACCCTTGTGGATGCGGCCCATGCCGAACTGCATCTGACCCAGACCATTGCCCAAGCGCAGATCGGTTTTGCCGACCGCTTGCTGGTGAGCAAGACCGATCTGGTGGACGAGGCCGCGTTCACGGCGCTCAGCGAACGCCTGACCCGCATCAACCGCCGCGCACCGATCCGCGTGGTAGAGCACGGCAACATCGATCTGGCCGAGTTGCTCGATGTGCGCGGTTTCAACCTGAACGCCGATCTCGGCGGCGGGGTGAGTCTGCGACCGGTCAGCAAGGCGCCGTCCATCGACCGGATTTCCAGTCTGGTGCTGCGCACTGACCAGCCGCTGGATATCGATCAGCTCAGCGAGTTCATGAATGAATTGCTGGAAGATCACGGCAAGCAATTGCTGCGCTACAAAGGCGTGCTGAACATTGCCGGTGAAGATCGGCGGCTGGTGTTTCAGGGTGTGCTGAAACTCTACGGCTTCGACTGGGACACCGAGTGGGCGGAAGGCGAAACGCGAGAAAGCGTGATCGTGTTTATCGCCGACGATTTGCCGGAAGAGAAAATCCGGGCGGGGTTTGCCAGGGTGGCTGCACAGCAAAACTGAATTTGTGGAGGCTCGAAGGGCCTCTTCGCGANCTTGCTCGCGAAGGCGTTCTAACCAGCAACACAATATTCAGATTCTGAACCCAGCAACGTCTGCTCAAGGTGATCCAGATGCCGATTCATCAGCATGCCGGCTTTTGAGATATCTCCGCGCTCCACCGCCTCTACAATTTCAAAGTGTTCCTCCCATGCGCAACATCTGTGCGTCTGCTTACCGCATCGCGCTATCGCCAGTGAGGTCAGCGGCACCAGCGTGCCGAGAAAATGCGCCAACGGTGCATTCCGCGCCATTTTCGCCAGCTGCAAATGAAACTCCCCGGACAGGCGAATGACTGCGCCCCGTCGATCTTTATCCACAGCCTGGCGCTCACCTTCGATCAAGGCGCGCAGGCGCTTCAGATCTTCAGCCTGCGCATGCTGACAAGCCAATCGAACCAGCGTGTTCTCGGCCAGACGCCGGGCGTGCAGTGCCTGACGTGTCTGCTCGGCGTCCGGCGCAGCAACACGCGGCCGATGGTTGGCCCGCAGCACGATGATCTGTTCGTGGGACAGTTGGATCAGCACCCTACGCACATCGGCGCGGCTGACGCCGAACATCTGCTTGAGACTTTCTTCGGTGAAGCGGCTGGCGGCATTCAGGCGCTGTTCGAGGATTGCGTCGAACAGGCGCGGATACAGATCGTCCACCGGCGCGTGCAGGCGGGAGAAGGGCAGGGCCGTCGAGGTCGGGCGAGGGTGCGACGGCGTGGCAAGACTGTTCATGGCCGGTCTCCAGTTTGAGGCGTTTCAGTGGCTCAGGTTGTCATCCGGAATGTTCAGCTCGATGCCCATCCGCTGGCCTTCACGCAAAATGTGTCGGCGCATTTCGGCGCTGGCCTGAGCGCTGTTCTTGCTGCGGATCGCGCGCACCACGGCTTCGTTTTCTTCAAGGCGTTCGGCCAGGTGCTCCGGCGAATTGCGCAGCACTTCGGCGCTTTGCTTGAGGGCGTTGCTGGTCTGTTGCACCACACTCTGGAAAATCGGGTTCGAGGTCAGGGTGAACAGTTCTTCGTGAAACGCGATGTAAGCGCTGACGCCGGCTTCGCTGTCGCCGGCTTCGAGAGCTTCGCGCATGTCCATCAGGGTCAGGCGCAGTTGCCCGACTTCCTTGCTGCTGATTGACTGCGCCACCAGCCCGACGATGAACGGCTCGAGGGTGTAACGCAGTTGCAGCACGTCTTCGAGACTGGCGCCGGCTACCGCGCTGTCGTGGCTTTGGCTGTCACTGGCCTGGGCGTCGAGCACCACCACGCCTTTGCCTGGCATCGAGCGCACCAGACCGAGGGTTTCCAGCACGATCACCGCTTCACGCAGGCTCGGGCGGCTGATGCCCAGTTGTTCGGCCAGTTCGCGCTGGCCCGGCAGCATCTCGCCGGAGCGCCACTGACCACGGGCCAGCGCAGCCCGAAGTTTTTCTACCACTGAGTTGACGACAGTTGATGAAGTAATCACGGGTTCGCTCCATGTGCCGTGCCTGCATTGGCGCAGGCACGGCGGTCATTCAGAATTCTTTGGCTGCCGCTTGAGCGACGGTTTTTCTCGGCTGAAAGTTATAGCCCTGCTCGCCGTTGAGCACCTTGTTCGCCCGTTGCACATCGATGTCCTTTTCCCAACGGGCGATGGCCACGGTGGCAACGCAGTTGCCGATCAGGTTGGTCAGCGCCCGGCCGATGCCCATGAACCAGTCCACCGCCAGCACCAACACCAGACCGACCACCGGAATCGCCGGGATGGCCGTCAGCGTCGCCGCGAGAATCACCAGCGCCGAACCCGGAATGCCGTGGGCACCTTTGGAGGTAATCAGCGATACCAGCAAAATCGTCAGCAGATCGGTCATGGCCAGCGGTGTACCGGTGGCGTTGGCGATGAACACGATGGCCAGGGTCAGGTAGATCGAGAAACCGTCGAGGTTGAACGAATAACCGGTGGGAATCACCAGGCCGACGGTCGAGCTGCCGATGCCCAGATGTTCCAGCTTGCGCATGATCTGCGGCAGCACGGCATCGGAGGACGCAGTGCCCATGACGATCAGCAGTTCTTCACGCAGGTACCTGAGCAGCGGCCACATGCGCAGGCCCGAGAGGCGCATCACCAGACCGAGAATCAGCGCGACGAAGGCGATGCAGGTCAGGTAGAACAAGCCGACGAGGCTGCCCAGGTGTTGCAGGGAATCAAGGCCATATTTGCTGGTGGTGAAGGCGATGGCGCCGAACACGCCGATCGGTGCCAGACGCACGATCATGCCCATGATGCGGAAGATCACATGGCTCAGTTCGTTGATCAGCCGCGAGATTCCGGAAGCTGCTTCGCCCACCAGATTCAACGCGCTGCCGAACAGCACCGAGAACAACAGCACTTGCAGGATGTTGTTGTCGGCAAAGGCGCCGAGTACCGAAGTCGGAATCAGGTCCATCAGGAACTGAGTGGTGGTGTGCATGTGCTGGCCGCGTTCGGCGATGTCGCCCATGTCGGCGGCGGACAGTTGCTCCAGATGGATGTTGGCGCCGCTGCCGATCCCGGTGGTGAAGGCGAACACCAGACCGATCACCAGGGCGATGGTGGTCAGCACTTCGAAGTAGATCACCGACTTGAGGCCGATACGCCCGACCTTCTTCAGATCGCCCGCGCCGCTGATGCCGCTGACCACCACGCAGAACACGATCAGGCCGATGAGCATCTTGATCAGTTTGATGAAACCGTCGCCGAGCGGTTTGAGCTGGGCCGAGTATTCAGGAAGGGTCAGCCCGCAGACGATGCCGAGCATCAGTCCGAGAACCACTTGGAGGAAGATTGAACGCGAGCACCATCTGAGCATGGGAGGAATCCTGGTCGGTGTCCTGGCTGCCGTGCGCGGAGCGCACAGATTCAGGACTTAATTATTGTGGTCTTACCGGTATGTCCAGTGCGGGTGCAGTCTAGGCGCTGTTTTTCTCGGGCTGCAAGTGAAAAACACAAAAATGGCATGACCGGTCTGACCAGTGGTTATTTTTGTGTCATCGGTCATGCAAAAGGCTCAAGGGTTTAATAGTCGAGTACCGCTGCAGGAGTCGTGAGTGATCGCAACGGGGACTGAAGATGGCGGATTTATCTGGCCAGTCATCTGGAGGCAGGTATCTGCTTTCAGGTGCAGTCCCATGTACCGACCAATAAGAGAGATCGGCTGCAGAATAACTTTCGAAGTGATCAGATTTCGTCGGGATGATTAATGTAAGGGGCGTTTCGCTCAATGATTGTAAGATTGAATTTGAAGGGCTTGCCGCCTTTGTCGGCGAAATAAGTGAACTTTGAATCGTGTAACCGGTGTGTATGCAGCAAGCTTGGCGATCCTGAGACTTGTAGATATGCCTCCAACTTGTTTGATTGGTGGTCCTCAATCGAGAGTGTGTTCCCCTGCTTTCCTATAAGTTGATAAAAACTCGAACCATCAGGAGCGAATGCTCCCAGGATCCCGTCTTTGTCAATACCCAGGCATTTTCCGTAATAAGGTCCAGGGGTGCGGATATAGAGCCTGTATCCCCGGTCGGTGTACCTGAAATACAAGGTTAGACGGGGTTCCGGGCGTAAGCTCAAACGGTGTGAGTCATCACGTGATTGCGGCTTTCCAGTGAAGTGCCCGCCACTGAACATGGACGAGTTTACGGTTGCTTTCTCGCCATTTACCACGTCAAGAAAATGCACCAGATTGGTTTGGATGCCAACAATTGCAATAAAGGATTTTTGTCGGTCAGTACTCATGTTGCTCTCTCAATATCCATTTGATTTATTTTGGGAAGCAGGAGCTTTGTTGCTCATGTGCAGGTTTGGATCATGTGCTGTTTTAGAGTTGGTGGTGAAGGGTAAGTGTGCATCAAATTGTTTGTAGTGCTGTTTGGTTAAGTAGTTGTTTAATCCTGAAAGTCGAGGCTGCCCCTCGCTTGTTGTTCGCGCAAAAAAAAGCCCGATCATTTCTGATCGGGCTTTTCTTGAGCGGTAGTGCGGACTTGTTAAGCGCCGTATACCGGCAGTTTCTTGCAGATGGCTTTGACTTTCTCACGAACGGCGTCGATCACCGCTTCGTTGTTCAGGTCTGCCAGGATGTCGCAGATCCAGCCAGCCAGCTCTTTGCACTCAGCCTCTTTGAAGCCGCGAGTGGTCACGGCCGGAGTACCGAAGCGCAGGCCGGAGGTGACGAACGGGGAGCGTGGGTCGTTTGGCACGGAGTTCTTGTTCACGGTGATGAACGCTTTGCCCAGAGCGGCGTCGGCGTCTTTACCGGAGATTTCCTGCTTGATCAGCGACAGCAGGAACAGGTGGTTTTGAGTACCGCCGGAAACCACGTCGAAACCGCGCTCGATGAACACGCTGGCCATGGCCTGGGCGTTTTTCACCACTTGTTGCTGGTAAGCCTTGAACTCAGGCTGCAGGGCTTCCTTGAAGCAGATCGCTTTGGCGGCGATCACGTGCTCCAGCGGGCCACCCTGGGCGCCCGGGAATACGGCGGAGTTCAGCTTCTTCTCGATGTCGGCGTTGGCGCGAGCCAGGATCAGGCCACCCCGTGGACCGCGCAGGGTCTTGTGGGTGGTGGTGGTCACCACGTCAGCGAACGGAACCGGGTTCGGGTAGACGCCAGCGGCGACCAGACCGGCCACGTGAGCCATGTCGACGAACAGGTACGCCCCCACCTTGTCAGCGATGGCGCGGAAACGCGGGAAGTCGAGGATCTGCGAGTAGGCAGAGAAACCGGCCACGATCATTTTCGGCTTGTGCTCGACAGCCAGACGCTCGACTTCGTCGTAGTCGATCAGGCCGTTGGCGTCGATGCCGTACTGGATGGCGTTGTACAGCTTGCCGGAGGAGGACACGCTGGCGCCGTGGGTCAGGTGACCGCCGTGGGCCAGGCTCATGCCCAGGATGGTATCACCGGCCGACAGCAGGGCCAGGTAGACAGCGGCGTTGGCTTGCGAACCGGCGTGCGGCTGGACGTTGGCGTAGTCGGCACCGAACAGTTCCTTGGCGCGGTCGATGGCCAGCTGTTCAACAACGTCGACGTACTCGCAACCACCGTAGTAGCGCTTGCCCGGGTAGCCTTCGGCGTACTTGTTGGTCAGTACCGAGCCTTGAGCTTCCATCACCGCTGGGCTGGTGTAGTTCTCCGAAGCGATCAGCTCGATGTGTTCTTCCTGGCGCTGGGCTTCTTGCTCCATGGCGGCAAAAAGATCGGCGTCGTACTTGGCAATAGTCAAATCACGGCTGAACATGGCGGTCCTCAAGGATCGGGGGGCAGAAAAGGGGGGCATTCTAACCCAACGGGTTTTGGATGGCATATGAAACGACATCATGTCGCAGACAAGTGGCGTTCATGACAGATGTGCGGTGCTTTTGAAGGCCTCTTCGCGAGCAGGCTCGCTCCCACAGTAATCGAGGCAGGCCTGAGATTTCGTGATCGACATCAATTCCTGTGGGAGCGAGCCTGCTCGCGAAGGCCGCACCGCAGATGTCAGTCAAACATGAACAGCGCGTCGTTACTGAACTGCGCCTCGAACCGTCCCGCCGGCATCGGCCGCCCGAACAGATAACCCTGAACCTCGTCGCAGCCATGCTCGCGCAGGAAGTCCAGTTGCTCATGGGTTTCCACGCCCTCGGCGATTACCGCCAGATTCAGGCTGTGGGCCATGGCGATGATCGCCCGGGCGATCTGCGCGTCCTGCTCGCCGGACGGCAGGCCATCGACGAAGGTGCGGTCGATCTTCAGCACGTCGATCGGGAACTGCTTGAGGTAGTTCAGCGACGAGTAACCGGTGCCGAAGTCGTCGACCGCAATGCTCAGGCCGAGATTCTTCAGCCCGGCAAGGATCTGCATCGCCTCGCTGACTTCGCGCATCAGGATACTTTCCGTCAGCTCCAGCTCCAGGCAAGCCGGCGGCAGGCCGGTTTCGCGCAGGATCGTGGCGATCCGCGTGCCGAGCTGGCCGTCGGAGAACTGCCGCGCCGAGATGTTCACCGAGACTTTCGGCACGCGCACGCGGCTCTGGTGCCAGGTCTTGAGCTGGCGACAGGCTTCGCTGATCACCCAGTCGCCGACGTCCACCACCAGCCCGAGTTCTTCGAGCACCGGGATGAAATCCCCCGGCGGCACCAGCCCGCGACGCGGATGGCGCCAGCGCAACAGGGCTTCGGCGCCGGTCAGGCGTTTGCCGTCGCCGCTGAATTGCGGTTGGTAATACAGAACGAATTCGTTTTGCTCCAAGGCATGGCGCAAGTCGCTTTCCAGTTCCAGACGCTCCAGCGCACTGGCGTTCATGTCGGCCTGGTAGAACTGGAAGTTGTTCTTGCCGCGTTCCTTGGCGTGGTACATCGCGGTGTCGGCGTTCTTCATCAACTGACTGAGTTCGTTGCCGTCCTGCGGACTCAGGGCGATGCCGATACTCGCGGTGACGAAGAACTCGCGGCTTTCAAGCACGAACGGCCGCACCAGGCTGCCAAGAATCTGTTCCGCTACGTGAATCGCCCGGTTCAGCGCCATTTCACGGCTGGAGCGGTGTTGCAGCAACAAGGTGAACTCATCGCCGCCCATGCGCGCCACAGTGTCGTCATCGTCGACGCAGGCGAGCAGGCGCGTGGCCATGTCCTTCAACATGCGGTCGCCGGCGGCGTGGCCGAGGGAGTCGTTGATCGGTTTGAAACGGTCGAGGTCGAGGAACATCAGCACCACCCACGACTTCTGCCGTTCGGCCGATTGCAGCGCGGTGTGCAGGCGATCCTGGAACAGCGTGCGGTTCGGCAGGTGGGTCAGGGCGTCGTAGTAGGCGAGGCGGTGAATCCGCTGCTCGCTGGCCTTGCGCTCGCTGATGTCACTGAAGAAGCACACGTAACTGGCCAGGTCGCCCTCGTCATCGAGCACGGCGGTGATGCCGACCCACGCCGGGTAGTGCTCGCCGTTGCGGCGCTTGAGCCAGACTTCACCTTCCCAGGTGCTGTGCTGATGCAACTGCTTGAGCACGTAGCGCAGGTGCGCGTCCTGCTGTTCGTCGACGGTCAGCATGTTCGGCAACTGGTCGAGCACCTCACCCACCGCGTAACCGCTGACCCGGCTGAACGCCTCGTTGGCCTGGACGATATAACCGGCCGGGTCGGTGATCAGGATCGCCGAGGTCGAGTGCTCGAATACCGTGGCCGCCATCCGCAGGTCTTTCTCGGCGCGGCGTTGCTGGCTGATGTCGCGACCGACCCCGAGTACGCCTTCGAAGGCGCCATGCTCGTCCCACACCAGCACCAGACGCAGTTCGATCGGGATCTTGCGACCGTCGGCGCGCAGGCAGTCGAACAGGAACAGCTGGGTCTGCACCTGGCTGCGCAAAATCACCAGTTGCTCGGGTTTGCCCAGGGCTTTGCTGACGCGATCCATCAGGTGATAGATGCCGCTCAGTTGCTGCGGGTTGGCGATGGTCGATTGCCATCCGTTCTGGAAAATCCATTCGGCGTCATAACCCAGCACTGCCTGCACCGAGGGGCTGACGTAGTTCAGGGACAGCTTGCTGTCGGTGGAGAAAATCACGTCGCTGATGCTTTCGGCGAGCATCCGGTAGCGTTGTTCGCTGTCGCGCAGGGACTCGCTGGCTTCGATCTGCTCGGTGATGTCCTTGGCCACGCCGATGATCCGCGTGACCTGGTCGTGCTTGTCCCGGGCCAGCGCCTGTTCGCGAATGTCGAAGCGCCGCCACTCGCCGTCGCGATGACGGAAGCGCAACTGACATTGCAGCAACTGGCTGTAACCGGCGTGACGCTGCATCTGCCGCGAGCGATGGTAATAGTCGGCGTCTTCCGGGTGCAGGAGAATTTCCCAGAAGTACTCGCCCATCTGATGCAGCTCGGTGCGGTTGTAGCCCAGGGTCTGGCCGA
The DNA here is from genome assembly GCF_052046055.1 of Pseudomonas sp. 22082. NCBI lineage: Bacteria > Pseudomonadati > Pseudomonadota > Gammaproteobacteria > Pseudomonadales > Pseudomonadaceae > Pseudomonas > Pseudomonas sp. 22082. The sequence goes on along the minus strand of NZ_JBQEQB010000019.1, from coordinate 98,688 downwards.
GGTGGTGGTTGCTGAAAATCATCCGCTGGCTGATCACGTCCTGCACGTACAGATGATCCGGCACGGTACGCACCACGTCCGACCAGAAACCTTCGCGCTCCAGCAGCGACAGTTCGATCAGCTTGCGGCTGGTGATGTCGTTGATGCTCAGGATCACGGCCTTGTAGTCGTGCTGTTCCTGAGGCAGGCGCAGCACCAGCCACAGGTGCTGGTCGCGGCCATTGATGTCCGGGAGCTTGATTTCCAGTTCCAGCTGCTTTTGCTGCTGGAGCACGGCGTCCAGCACCTGATTGCCGATGGCGCACTGACTGTGCGGCTGACCGTCGATCAACAGTTGCCAGGCGTGGTCGCAGGAATTGACGTTGAGCAGTTGCAGCGCGACCTGGTTGACCTCGGTCACCCGCAGTTCGTGGAGCAATTGCTGGCGCTGTGCCGGCTGGTCGAGCCAGGCTTTGAGCTGGTCGCTGGTCTGGATCTGGGCCCTTTCGAAAACCTGTTTGAGCCCCGAAAGATCCAGCACGCACAACGCCACGCCGGTGCCTTCGAAAATATCCTGATAACGCCGACGCCCTTCATGCACCTGACGCTGACGGCGACGCATGTTGAGCAACGCGATAAACGGCAGCAGCGACAGCGCCAGGCCCAGCAGGCATTTGCCGATGAACGCCGGCAGCAGTTGTTCAAGCACATGCTGGCGGTCGAACAGGCCACGCAGTTGCCAGTCGCTGCTGCTCAGCGGAACGGTCAGCACGCTGTTGGCCAGATCGTCCGGGGTCAGGACGCTGGTGCTGCCGATGGGCATCGCTTCGTCGCGGCTGATGATCTGATGGTTGATGCGGTTTTCCACCAGCCACAGAGGACGGATGCCTGTTTCGCCTTGTTTGGTCAGTGCTTTAAAGAAGGTGGGTGTCAGCCGCAGCGCCCAGTAACCGCGAGTGCTGCCACTGGCCTGATGCAGCAGCAGATGCACCACCGAACCGTCTTCGTCGTTGCTGAAGTAATGCGCCTGAGCGCGACTGCGGCGCACCAGATCGCTGAGGTAATCGGCGTCATGGCTGTCGGCGGCGCTGTCGCTGAGGATCTTTCCGGACGGGCTGAGCAGGGCCAGGCTGCGCAGGTCGGGCAGTGATTTCTGAAGTTTGCGCAGCAGTGCCTGCTGTTCGTCGGCCGACTGCGGTTGTTCGACGATCGGTAGCAGGTTGAGGGCGATCTGCGCGTTCAACGCCATGTTCAGGCTGACCTGAGCGGCGAGGTCGGCGGTGTAGTCGATGGTGTACTGGCGCTGGTTTTTCTGGGTTTCGCGCAGTTGATCGAGCAGTTGCCAGAACAGCAGCGCCAGCAGCAACAGCACCAGTGTCGCCAGCGCGCCTTTCAAGGTTCCGCGCAGGGACGAGCCGGGCGCCGGTTGGGTGCTGCTCACAGAGGCTGGCGGAGTGACGTTGGACAAGCTGTAATCCTGCGGTCTGGCTGGACTGGCGCGACGTGCACTATAAGCCGGACGCCCAAGGGGCGGCTAGCATGCCTTGAGTTGTGGCGAAGTGCCAGCCCCACTCGGCTGGACTGCCTTCCGTCATTCAGGTAGCTTTGCCGGTTACGCGGGAGCGTTCCAGCTCCTAGACTCAGACTTTTTCAGCGCGCACGCATTGATGACCATCAAGTGAACGACGCGCATCGGTCTGGCCGGGCATCGCCTGCGCTCCAATCATTCATCTGTCACTGACCCAAGGTTCTCCATGGCTCAATACGTCTTCACCATGCATCGGCTGGGCAAAGTTGTTCCGCCGAAGCGGGAAATCCTGAAAAACATTTCGCTGTCTTTCTTCCCCGGCGCCAAGATCGGCGTACTCGGCCTCAACGGTTCGGGTAAATCCACGCTGCTGAAAATCATGGCCGGCGTCGACACCGAGTTCGAAGGCGAAGCGCGCCCGATGCCGGAACTGAACATCGGTTACCTGCCGCAAGAGCCGCAACTGGATCCGACCAAGACCGTGCGTGAAGTGGTCGAGGAAGCGGTCAGCGTGATCAAGGATGCGCAAGCGCGTCTGGACGAGGTCTACGCGGCCTACGCCGACCCGGATGCCGACTTTGACAAGCTGGCCGCCGAACAGGCCAAGCTCGAAGCGATCCTGCAGGCCAGCGACGGTCACAACCTGGAGCGCCAGCTGGAAGTCGCCGCCGATGCGCTGCGTCTGCCGGCCTGGGACGCCAAGGTCGAACACCTGTCCGGTGGTGAAAAACGTCGTGTGGCCCTGTGCCGTCTGCTGCTGTCCGCCCCGGACATGCTGCTGCTCGACGAACCGACCAACCACCTGGACGCCGACTCCGTTGCCTGGCTCGAACACTTCCTGCACGACTTCCCGGGCACTGTGGTCGCGATCACGCACGACCGTTACTTCCTGGACAACGTTGCCGGCTGGATTCTGGAACTCGACCGCGGCGCGGGCATTCCTTACGAAGGCAACTACTCGGGTTGGCTGGAAGCCAAGTCCGATCGTCTGGCCCAGGAATCCAAGCAGCAATCGGCCCACGAAAAAGCCATGAAGGAAGAACTGGAGTGGGTGCGCAAAGGCGCCAAGGCCCGCCAGTCGAAATCCAAGGCTCGTCTGCAACGCTTCGAAGAAATGCAGTCGCAGGAATTCCAGAAGCGTTCGGAAACCAACGAGATCTACATCCCGGCCGGTCCGCGCCTGGGCGACAAGGTCATCGAGTTCAAGAACGTCACCAAGGGCTATGGCGATCGCGTCCTGATCGACAACCTGTCGTTCTCCATGCCGAAAGGCGCCATCGTCGGCGTGATCGGCGGTAACGGTGCCGGTAAGTCGACCCTGTTCCGCATGCTGATGGGCAAGGAAACCCCGGACTCCGGCAGCATCGAGATCGGCGAAACCGTGCAACTGGCCTGCGTGGATCAGAGCCGCGAGGACCTGGACGGCAGCAAGACCGTGTTCCAGCAGATCTCCGACGGTTCCGACCAGATCCGCATCGGCAACTACGAGATCCCGTCGCGTACCTACGTCGGTCGCTTCAACTTCAAGGGCGGCGATCAGCAGAAGTTCGTCAAGGACCTGTCCGGTGGTGAGCGCGGTCGTCTGCACCTGGCGCTGACTCTGAAGGAGGGCGGCAACGTCCTGCTGCTCGACGAACCGTCCAACGACCTCGACGTTGAAACCCTGCGTTCCCTGGAAGAAGCCCTGCTGGACTTCCCGGGCGCCGCCATTGTGATCTCTCACGATCGGTGGTTCCTTGACCGCGTCGCAACTCACATCCTGGCGTACGAAGACGACTCGCAAGCGGTGTTCTTCGAAGGCAACTACACCGAGTACGAAGCCGATCGCAAAAAGCGCCTCGGCGAAGCAGCGGCCCAGCCACACCGGGTACGCCACAAGAAACTGGCCTGATTACGGGTTGGTTGCATGAAAAAGCGGAGCCTTCGGGCTCCGCTTTTTTTTGCCTGCAATGCAGACTGTTTTATACCTTGTGTACTATTTGTTTTCATAAATGCGACATTTTTGTCTGTTGCTGTGTACAGATCGTTTGTTACAGTCCGGCTCAATCGTCCAACGACAACAAATCTGCCGAGACTTTCCCCATGATCGAATCCGTCGAATCCTTCCTCGCCCGTCTGAAAAAGCGCGATCCGGATCAACCCGAATTCCACCAGGCCGTCGAAGAAGTCCTGCGCAGCCTGTGGCCGTTTCTCGAAGCCAATCCGCACTATCTGACCTCGGGGATTCTGGAGCGCATCTGCGAGCCGGAGCGGGCGGTGGTGTTCCGGGTGTCGTGGGTCGACGATCAGGGCAAGGTGCAGGTCAATCGTGGTTTCCGCATCCAGATGAACAGCGCCATCGGCCCGTACAAGGGCGGCTTGCGCTTCCATCGTTCGGTGAATATGGGCGTGCTGAAATTCCTCGCCTTCGAACAGACCTTCAAGAACTCCCTGACCTCGTTGCCTATGGGCGGCGGCAAGGGCGGTTCGGACTTCGATCCGAAGGGCAAGAGCGACGCTGAAGTCATGCGTTTTTGCCAGGCGTTCATGAGCGAGCTGTACCGCCACATCGGTGCCGACGTGGACGTGCCGGCCGGTGATATCGGTGTCGGCGCCCGGGAAATCGGGTTCCTGTTCGGCCAGTACAAGCGCCTGAGCAACCAGTTCACCAGCGTGCTGACCGGCAAGGGCATGACCTACGGCGGCAGTCTGATCCGTCCGGAAGCCACCGGTTTCGGTTGCGTGTACTTCGCCGAGGAAATGCTCAAGCGCCGCGAGCAGAGCGTCGAAGGCAAACGCGTGGCGATCTCCGGTTCCGGCAACGTCGCGCAATACGCAGCCCGCAAGGTGATGGACCTGGGCGGCAAAGTGATTTCCCTGTCCGACTCCGAAGGCACGCTGTATTGCGAGGCAGGCCTGAGCGAAGAACAGTGGCTGGCGCTGCTGGAACTTAAGAACATCAAGCGCGGGCGGATCAGCGAATTGGCGGCAGTATTCGGCCTGGAGTTCCGCGCCGGTCAATTACCATGGTCGTTGCCGTGCGACATCGCGCTGCCATGCGCGACCCAGAACGAGCTCGATGCCGAATCCGCCCGCACCTTGCTGCGCAACGGCTGCCTCTGCGTGGCCGAAGGCGCGAACATGCCGACCACCCTCGAGGCTGTGGATATCTTTATCGAGGCCGGGATTCTGTTTGCGCCGGGCAAGGCCTCGAATGCGGGTGGCGTAGCGGTCAGTGGGCTGGAGATGTCGCAGAACGCCATGCGCCTGCTGTGGACCGGGGGCGAAGTGGACAGCAAGTTGCACGGGATCATGCAGTCGATACACCACGCCTGTGTGCACTACGGCGAGGAAAACGGCCGGATCAACTACGTCAAAGGCGCGAACATCGCCGGCTTCGTCAAAGTCGCCGACGCGATGCTCGCCCAAGGCGTGGTTTAAGCAACCGGGTTCAAGAGCGCTCGATGCGGATCACTTCAATCAGCTGATCACCGGCCGGGCGCTGCCACAGCACTTCATCGTTGAGCCGCGCGCCAAGCAGCGCACGGCCCAGCGGTGAGGCCCAGTTGATCAGGCCGTTGGCCGCATCGGCCTGGTCTTCACCGACCAATTGCACCCGGTGCTCGGTGTCGTGATCGTCGGCGTAGGTCACCCAGCCGCCGATCTGCACCTTGTCGGTAGATGTCGGGGCCGGTGCGACCTGAGCGCTGCCGACCCGTTGATTGAAATAACGCAAATCCCGTTCGAGATCGGCCAGCCGCTGTGTGTCAGCCTGTTCGCCCTTGGCCGACTGCTCGGCGTGCAGGCTTTGCAGCTCGGCGACTTTCGCCTGCAACTGGGCAAACCCTTGCGGCGTGACGTAATTGGGCTGGGTGCTGACCTGCCGTTCGACCGGCTGATCGGCTTGCGCAGCGGCGTTGTCTTCGTTGACGAAAGCGCGACTCATGGTGGGCTCCTGTTATAGCCGTTGGGCCATGGTCGCAGGCAAAAGGTTTCGCTGGATGTCTGGAAGCGACCTACTGCGAACGATAAGCCCGCGCGGCGCCCTGATCCTTCTCCTGCTGCCAGGCGCGCTCGCGTTCGTCCCAGTGCTCGTTGCGATACTGTTCGCGATCCTTGTTTTCCAGCATCGCCTGACACTGACGGAAGCCGTCGCTCCAGCCTTCGGCGTATTGCTTGTCCTTGAGATAACGCGGCACGTTCTTGCGAAATTCGCCGCTGATCGAACCGGCCGCCTGACGACCGCTGATGCACCCGTCATCGAAACCGTCGGCGAACGCCGGTGGATAACCCTTGGCAATCAGGTCTTCGTGAGTGCTCTGACAGCCACCCAGCAACAGCAACACGCCCGCAAACACCGCACACCGCCACATCACACTCTCCCGAGCCGTCACACGGCTGATAGGGAAAGTCTAGAAGGTGATTCGTCGGGCTTTGGTGAAAGGCCTGTCAGTAATTCGTTAACCAGTAGAGATTCCTGTGGGAGCGGGCTTGCCCGCGATGAGGCCATCAGACTCAACATTTCTGTTGACTGAGAATTCGCGATCGCGGGCAAGCCCGCTTCCACAGTTTCAGGGATATGTTCGGGATCAGTAGTGATACCACTTCACTTCCAGCATCACTTCGGTCTCCGGCGTGGCCAGATGGCTGAACTCGCGCTGCGCACTCAGGCGCAGGCCGAGATTGCGCGACAGTTCCCACTGTTGGTTCAGACTCAGGCTGCGGCGTACTTCACCGTTGAAGAAGTAATCGCCTTTGGCCTCCACGCTGAGATTGCCCAACGGGTTTTTCCACAGTACGCCGGTATTGAAACCGCCTGCGGGGGAAACGAACTCGGCGAAATCATTGTTGTGTTCAACGCGCACCGTGCCGAGAGCAAAACCCAGCACATCGTCACCCAACGCCCAGGTGCCGCCACCGCCACCGTTGACGTGGCTGACCAATGTCTCGTCATCGTGCTTGCCCGGTACGCGTTCAAGACCACCGGTGACTTGCCACGACAGCGGCTGCAACAGCGCGTTGCGCGGCGTCAGCGAGCGGATGGTCGCCAGATCCAGTTGCTGAAATTGCCAGTGATTGCCTTCGTACTGGCGCAGCTTCATCTGCAGGATTTCGATCTGGGCACCGAGGGGGAAACTCTCGGCGTTGTCGTTGAGGTCGTGATAGGCCATGCGCAAGCCGTACTCACCAAACGCGCGGTCACCCCGAGTGCCGACACCGGCCTGCCAGGTGCGCGATTCATGGCCGTCCTCGGGCAGGCCCGGTTGGGGAATCTGCAGCTCCGGCGCCGGGTTCTTGTTGATCGCCCGCAGCAGTTCGAAACTGCGCTGGGCACGCTGTGGATCACGCTCCTGGCCGTTGGCGCGGTAGCGCTCCAACCGATACGCCGCGTCAACAATCAGCGCCTGGCGATCCCGGGGCAGGGCCTGGAAGGCTGGATCCTGCAATTGCTGCTGGTCGGCGCTGACTTTCAGCACCCAGTCCTGTTCTTCGCCGCTCAGGGGCTCGGCGCGGCTGAGCAATTCGCGCTCGCGGGACGGGCGATACTCGATGTGCTCGACCAGTCCGGCCTCCTTCACTGCTTTGACGGTGTCGGTGGGGATCGCCGTCAACGGGAATTGCTCGGTCAGGCGCAGGCTCGGACGCGCGACCTGCAACAGTTCGAGCAGGCGATAGGAGCAGTTTTCATCGAAGAAGAAATAGTCGAACTGGATCTGCTTCAGCTCCCACACATGCTCGACCATGCGCGCGGTTTCGGCTTGCGTCAGATTGAGCCGGTATTCCCACAGGTCGCGGTTTTCCAGGCTGCGGTATTCCGAGAGTTTTTCCTGATAAGGCACGAGTGCGAACAGTCCCGGATAACCACCCATCAGGCCTTTCCAGGCGTAAAGAATGCTGTTGTCCGAACCTTCGATGTAGGCGCCGAAGTTGATCGCGTAACTGAGCAGCGAAGTCTTGTCGCTCTGCACGTCAGCCTGGTCGATGCGCAGCAGGGTATGGCCGAACATCGACGACGGGCTGTTGAGGTAGGCCGCCGGGAAAATCATCACCGCGCTGTGGGGCGAGACGTCCTTGAACCATTTCTTGAATTCGGCGCAGTCCGGGGCCGGCAGGTCGGTCAGGTTGAGCTGATCCTTCAGCCAGCGGGTGCGCGCCGGGTAAACGCATTGGGCGTGTTGTTCACCGAGACTGGCCGGGGCGTACAACGCCTGCACGGTGGCGGCCAGTTCATGGTCGGGGTGTTCGTTGCCGTCGGGGGCGAGGAAGAATTTTTTGTCGCTGACGTAGCTGCGCCAGCCACCGAGTTTGGCGGTTTCGTAATGACCGAGGGAAATCCAGAAGCGGTCGTTGGCCAGTTGCTGCAAACGTTGAGGGTCGATGTGAGGCGCGGCGGACAGCGGGGCGCAGACACACAGCGCCAGCCAGGCAAGGCGTTTGAGCATAAATGGCAACTTAAGTCGAAAAGAAACAAAGCCCGGGAAGGGCGGGCCGAAAAAATAAAACCCGCTTCCCGAAGGAAGCGGGTGGGTCGAGCTTAAGCCTGAGTCGCGTACTTGGCCAGACGTGGGTCTGCCTTCAGGACGGCCAGGGTGTTGGTATGCACGTCTTCAGCGGTCACGTCAGCCTTGCTGAAGATCTGCTGGAAGTGCTCGTGAGTGACGGCGGCGAAGTGCGCACGGTCTTCCGGCGCCACGCCCAATACCACGGCATAGGTCGTCAGCGCTTCGCCGTTGCCTTTTGCCATGTCTTCGGACAGCTCGTTCATCATGCCATTCATGGCAAACCAGGATTTGCCGCCATAGGTCAGCGAAGCGTTGGTGGAGCAGCCGTTGGTGCCGGACGTCATGCCGAACGTCGCGTTGCCGGAGGTGCCGTTGGTGGTGGATGCCAGGAAGTGTGCCGGGGTGCCACGCTGACCTTCGAACAGCATGTTGCCCCAACCACAATCCGGGCCGCCCGGAGCTTGCGCCATGGCGTTGATGGAAACAGCGGTGAAGAGAGTACCGAGAAGAATCCGTTTCATAGCTTTGTTCTCTTTGTGTGCATACCAATGGACAGGGTTCTGGCCCCCAAGCTCTGTACGAAACAGATCCAGACGAAGCCAGTGGGCCGGTATTAGTTCCAGCCGCGCAGTTTGGAGTTTAGGCACGTTCCGAGGGTTCCGTGAGTTTTTGCACAATATTTGGAATAAACCCCGGTTTCACGGGGCGGCGCCGCGTGCAGGGCGGTTGTCTATGCTTTGTCGTGTGGCGCGCCTTGCCAGTGGGGCTCGGGCAGCGCCAGAATGCCGCTATCTGCCCCGCCTGATTGTTAAGGAAGCCCGATGCCTGATCCTGTTGCTGCCAGCTTGCGTCTAGCGCCCGAAGCGCTGACCCGTCCGTTTTCCGCTGAACAGTTCAGCTTCACTACCACCAATGATCTGGAGCCCTTTCGCGGTGTGCTCGGCCAGGAACGTGCGGTCGAAGCCTTGCAGTTCGGTGTGGCCATGCCACGCCCCGGTTACAACGTATTTGTCATGGGCGAGCCCGGCACCGGCCGTTTCTCGTTCGTCAAACGCTACCTGAAGGCCGAAGGCAAACGCCTGCAGACCCCGGCGGACTGGGTCTACGTCAACAATTTCGATGAGCCGCGCGAACCCCGCGCTTTGGAGCTGCCGTCGGGCAGCGCCGCTGCTTTCATCGGCGACATCAACGGCCTCATCGACAACCTGCTGGCGACCTTTCCTGCGGTGTTCGAGCACCCGTCCTACCAGCAGAAGAAAAGCGCCATCGACCGCGCCTTCAACCAGCGCTACGACAAGGCACTGGATGTCATCGAACGTCTGGCTTTGGAAAAAGACGTCGCCCTGTATCGCGACAGCAGCAACATCGCCTTCACCCCGATGCTCGAAGGCAAGGCGCTGGACGAAGCCGAGTTCGCCCAGTTGCCGGAGGCCGAACGCGAGCGTTTTCATGACGACATCTCCGGCCTCGAAGAGCGCCTGAACGAAGAGCTCGCCAGCCTGCCGCAATGGAAGCGCGAGTCGAGCAACCAGCTGCGTCAGCTCAACGAAGAAACCATCACCCTGGCCTTGCAGCCCTTGCTTGCACCGCTGTCGGAAAAGTACGCGGAAAATGCGGCCGTCTGCGGTTACCTGCAAGCGATGCAGGTCTATCTGCTGAAAACCGTGGTCGAGCAACTGGTCGATGACAGCAAGACCGACGCCGTCGCGCGCAAGCTGCTGGAAGAGCAATACGCCCCGAGCCTGGTGGTTGGTCATCCGGCCAGCGGCGGTGCGCCGGTGGTCTTCGAGCCGCATCCGACCTACGAAAACCTGTTCGGCCGCATCGAGTACACCACCGATCAGGGCGCGCTCTACACCACCTATCGCCAGTTGCGTCCGGGTGCGTTACACCGCGCCAATGGCGGTTTCCTGATTCTTGAAGCGGAAAAAATGCTCGGCGAGCCGTTTGTCTGGGATGCGCTCAAGCGCGCCCTGCAATCGCGCAAGCTGAAGATGGAATCGCCGCTGGGCGAGATGGGCCGTTTCGCCACCATGACGCTCAACCCGCAGCACATTCCGTTGCAGGTCAAAGTGATCATCATCGGCGCGCGTCAACTGTATTACACGCTGCAGGACCTCGATCCGGACTTCCAGGAGATGTTCCGTGTTCTGGTGGACTTCGACGAAGACATCCCTATGGTCGACGAAAGCCTGGAACAGTTCGCCCAGTTGCTGAAAACCCGAACTTCGGAAGAGGGCATGGCGCCGCTGACCGCCGACGCGGTGGCGCGCCTGGCGACTTACAGTGCGCGTCTGGCCGAACACCAGGGGCGTTTGTCGGCGCGGATCGGTGATCTGTTCCAACTGGTCAGCGAGGCGGATTTCATCCGGCATCTGGCCAACGATGAAATGACCGACGCCGGCCACATCGAGCGTGCGCTCAAGGCCAAGGCCACCCGCACCGGCCGGGTGTCGGCGCGGATTCTCGATGACATGCTGGCGGGGATCATTCTGATCGACACCGACGGCGCCGCAGTCGGCAAGTGCAACGGGCTGACCGTGCTCGAAGTCGGCGACTCGGCGTTCGGCGTGCCGGCGCGGATTTCCGCCACGGTGTACCCGGGCGGCAGCGGCATCGTCGACATCGAGCGGGAGGTCAATCTCGGTCAGCCAATCCACTCCAAGGGCGTGATGATCCTCACCGGGTATCTGGGCAGCCGTTACGCCCAGGAATTCCCGCTGGCGATTTCCGCGAGTATCGCGCTGGAGCAATCCTACGGCTACGTCGATGGCGACAGTGCGTCGCTGGGCGAGGCGTGCACACTGATTTCGGCGTTGTCGAAAACCCCGCTCAAGCAGTGCTTCGCGATCACCGGCTCGATCAACCAGTTCGGTGAAGTGCAGGCGGTGGGCGGGGTCAACGAGAAGATCGAAGGCTTCTTCCGTCTCTGCGAAGCACGCGGGCTGACGGGCGAGCAGGGCGCGATCATTCCCCAGGCCAACGTTGCCACGCTGATGCTTGATGAAAAAGTACTGGCGGCGGTGCGTGCCGGGCAGTTCCACGTTTACGCGGTGCGTCAGGCCGACGAAGCGTTGAGCCTGCTGGTGGGCGAGCCGGCCGGTGAGCCGAACGAACAGGGCGAATTCCCGGAAGGCAGCGTCAATGCGCGGGTGGTGGAGCGTCTGCGGGTGATTGCCGAGATGATCAGTGAAGAGGATCTGAAAGAGGCCGAGAAGGAACTGGCGCAGGAGGCGCTGGCGGAGGCCAAGCCGGCTTAAGTCCGGCGGCAGTCAAAAAAACGGGAGCCTTGGCTCCCGTTTTTGTTTTGTCGCGAACGTCGGCAAAAGTGCCATCACTCTGGCGTCAATATTCACACAATGACCATTCGGCGCCTTCTGGTTCTGTGCGGCTTGCGCGGCGGACTTTTCTTCTATTCTCTGCTCAAGGACATCGACAGTATCACTGGATCGAAACAGCTCTTCAGCAAGGGCTGAACACCGGCTTTACCGAGGGTCGCCGCCATGTCGCGCAACCTCTGCCTCACCCGTCAGTGCCTGGGTCTCGTGACCCGTATCGAATGCGCCATCAAGCCGTTGGCTGGCGATAACGGCATGTGGACGTTGCTCTTCGCCGCCGGCATGGCCGGTGAACAACCTTCCGCCATCAAGGCCCAGGGCCCGTTCCACGGACCGATCGCCGCCGAGTCGATTCTCGACACCATCGTTGAAAGCCTGACGATGCACGGCTATGAACTGGCCAATGATCCACAGATCTGGTCGTTGCATCTGCAGGCGCAGTTACGGCAGATCAACGGTGGACGCGGACGCAGCATCGGCACTTTCGATCACTAGGTCATCAGCGCCGACCATTAGCGTCAATCAGGGTGCAGCGCCCGGGGTCTGCGCCTTGTCGAGTTTGACCTCAAAGCCGTATTGCACGGTGGCGAGGTCGGTTCGCTGGTAGGTTTCAACGTGCGTCGGACGGCCGTAGAAATAATGCACGCCGAATAACGCCGGCCCTTCCGTGCTCGCGTCGTGGCTGACCGACAGAATCCGCTTCAAGTAATGACCGCTGTCGTCCTTGACGAAGAATCGCCATTCGTTGGCGGGGAATCGCTTCAAATCCACCACCAACGCGTTGTTCCTGATTTCCAGACCTTTAGGCAGGGCCTTGGCTTCATAAGCCTGTTTGTCCACCGTGGCCAGGAACAACGGCATCGAGCCGACGGCAATCGCCGGGGTTTCCGGGAACAGGTTCAGGTCGTAGGTGATGGTCGCCTGCAGCGGGTCGACCTGATAAGCCTCGGGCGGCAGTTCGATCGGCTCGTCGAGTTTGCCATTGTGTTTTTCAGTGAAGAACGTCACCGGGCTTTCGCCGGGGCTGAAATCGTCGCCGAGCATTTCATCGTTGAAGGTTTTGCGGTGGTCGAATTCGATGCGCGCGGCGCTCGGCTCTTCAACCGACTGACGGATATGAACGCCGCTTTTCAGCTGCTCTTCAGTCAGGGACGCGCCCTTGAGCCAGTCGGGCGCGAGGTCATCGTAGACGGTGATCGGCAGGTCGAGCGGCTGCACGGTTTTTTCCGTGGTGTGCGGATCGAATTCGCGCACGGGCAAGTCCAGCGCCTTGCGGGTGACGGTTGCTTCGGAAAAATCCAGCAGGCTGACTTCGAGGGTGTCGATCGGGCCGTTGAAGTACACCTTGTTGTAGTGGCGCGGATGCTGCTGTTCAAAGGCCTGTTGTTCATCGTCCAGCTTTTTTTCCAGCGTCTCGCTCCAGGCTTTTTGCTGTTGCAGGTAGGCCAGCTGCTTTTGATAGAACGCCACCTGCTCGGGGTTTTCATTGATGGCGCCGGCGCGCACCAGAAACTGGCCCGTCGAATCGCGGGCCTGGACGATCAGCGGGTTGAGCCGGGTATTGGAGACTTCCGGAGCGAGGGGTAACTGATTGCTGAACTCGAGTTCGGCGTAATACTTGTCCAGTTTCAGCAGGGTCACGCTGAGGTTGCCGTCGGAGCGGGTCTGGCCGACGTCCTTTTTATCCAGATTGAAACTGTGCAGGCGTTTCGGGACGATGACTTCCACCTGGCCTTGCAGGCTGACCGGGCGCGGCAGGTTCTTCTTGTCGACATTCAAACCCTCGATGAACGGGTAAGTGACAGTCAGGTCATCGGGGTTGGTGACGTTGGAGCTGGAAGGACTGAGCTGAATGCCCGGATCGGTTTCCGACCATTCCGGTTGATAGGCAATCACCCGTTTGTTGCTAAGGGTCACCGAGTGCCACTCCACGCCATGGGGGAACAGAAAGCCGCCGGGGATGTTGAGATTGAAGGGGAACACCGGTTGCAGATCGGTGAGGTAATCGGAACTGGAATCCTTGTGCAGCACGAACAGGCCGTTGATGAAGGTATCGACCAGCGTCTGCGGCGTGGGGTAGTGCCTGAGCACGCCGAGGGCGTCTTCGCCGTATTCGGTAATGGACGGTTTATTGTCGAGCTTCTGTTGCGCGCGTTCGAGCAACAGCAGCGAACCGCCGAGTTCGGTCACGGCGTCCTTGAGTTTGGGGTCGGTGATGGCGTCCAGCGACTGCTCGAACTGCGCAGTCTTTTCCTCGAGGCTGACGGCAGGCTTTTCATCGCCGGGCGAACACCCGCCAAGCAACAGGGCAAAGCAAATTCCGGCAGTCGTTATCGGCAATCGCACATCCATTTCCCGTCTTCCTGTGCACTGTCGCTGGGCTGTCAATGGTTTGGACACTAGCAGAAAAACTTTGACACACACACGCAGGTGGCGGATTTCCGGGCGGTTTCTGGCTGTCATGGGCGGCTGGTATACTCGCCGCCGATTTCAACCCTTCTTGTGTGAGAGTCAATGGAACGCTTTATCGAAAATGCAATGTACGCCACGCGCTGGCTGCTGGCGCCGATCTACATCGGGCTGTCCCTGGGGCTGCTGGCGCTGGCATTGAAATTCTTCCAGGAAGTGTTTCATGTCATTCCCAATGTCTTCTCCATGGCCGAGTCCGAGCTGATTCTGGTGCTGCTGTCGCTGATCGACATGGCGCTGGTCGGCGGCTTGCTGGTGATGGTGATGATTTCCGGCTACGAGAACTTCGTCTCCGAGCTGAACATCGATGAAGGCAAGGAAAAGCTCAGCTGGCTGGGCACCATGGACTCCTCGTCGCTGAAGATGAAAGTGGCAGCGTCGATCGTTGCAATCTCTTCGATCCATCTGCTGCGGATCTTCATGGATGCCAAGAACGTCGATCCCGAGCACCTGATGTGGTACGTGATCATCCACATGACCTTCGTGATCTCGGCGTTTGCCATGGGTTATCTGGACAAGCTCACCAAGCACTGATGAGCTGACGATTGCTGTAACAAAACCGCCCGTCTGTTGCGAAACAGACGGGCGGTGACGTTTGTGGCTTGTACTTTGATTCGCCGAGGCATATCCCTGTAGGTCTCAAGGCTCGTCACCGCGTGAGGTGCGTCCATGAACCTGCAAGAGTTGAATGCGTTTGCCGTCGCCAGAAAGGTCGACGAACTGAACCTGATCTCCATGGAAGGCGGGATCTATCTGCTTGAGGCCCGGATGCATGGCGCGGCGTATCCGCTGAGCGATCCGCAGGGGAATATGCTGACGCTGCGTTCGGTCGAGCATGCCCGGGATCTGCTGCATAACTTTCCGGTGCTGCCGTTCAACCTGGTGCACACCTCGGTGCACGATGAAATGTGCGGTCTTGGCGCCAGTGGCGAAGAAAGCCTGAAGGTGCCGCTGGCCTGGCGATCCGCGCTGTAGGCCCGAGGGCCTGATCAATGCCGGAACATCTGTGCTAGTCTGCTCGCCCTTTTGGTTCCGGGCGCGCCGGGACGCGCTGTGTACGCACGGCAGGTCCTGAGGCCGTCCGCACAGCGGAGCAGTGTCATGTCCGAAGTAAATCTGTCCACCGACGAAACCCGCGTCAGCTACGGTATCGGCCGTCAGCTGGGTGACCAGCTGCGCGACAACCCGCCACCGGGTGTCAGCCTGGACGCCATCCTGGCCGGTCTGACCGACGCATTCGCCGGTAAGGAAAGCCGTGTAAGCCAGGAAGCCATGTCCGCCAGCTTCAAGGTGATCCGCGAGATCATGCAAGCCGAAGCCGCTGCCAAGGCTGAAGCCGCCGCTGGCGAAGGCCTGGCATTCCTGGCTGAAAACGCCAAGAAAGAAGGCATCACCACCCTGGCCTCCGGTCTGCAATTCGAAGTGCTGACGCAGGGCGAAGGTGCCAAGCCATCCCGTGAAGACACCGTGCGTACTCACTACCACGGCACGCTGATCGACGGCACTGTGTTCGACAGCTCCTACGAGCGTGGCCAGCCGGCTGAATTCCCGGTTGGCGGCGTTATCGCTGGCTGGACCGAAGCCCTGCAACTGATGAATGCCGGCAGCAAATGGCGTCTGTACGTGCCGAGCGAACTGGCTTACGGCGCTCAAGGCGTTGGCAGCATCCCGCCGCACAGCGTTCTGGTGTTCGACGTCGAGCTGCTCGACGTTCTGTAATCCCGTTACCCTGCACAAGCGTGGCTTGTGCAGGGTTTCTCCGCCGTTCTCATACTTCGATCTTGTTGTGCAGTTCACTGGTCGGGCGCAAGGCCCGGGCATAGCAGAACAGGAACAGATTGCGCACCAGCTCCTTGAGCACCAAGGGCTCGCTGGAACTCAGGCCGCTGACATCCAGATCCCCTTGATCCTGCAGTTCATGCAGGGCTTCTTCTTCCAGTACGGCACAGACTTCACCGGTTTCCCGATGCAGGATCCTGAGGTACGGATGCGGGCGATCCAGCCAGGCGTCGATCAAATAAGTCATGGGTCTCATCTCCATTGAAAGGGTTTCAATGAGAATAATTCTTATTCGTCAAATAGCAAGCGCCTATTGGCGGTTTGTGATTTTTTGCGGGTAAAGATTGCGTAAGGTCAAAACGGCTGGCGTTTGGCTATCGCGAGGATTTGCTGGGGATTGCGGGGGAGGGCGAAGCTCCATCCCACGGCGGGCGCGGGATGGAAGACAGCAGACTCAGACTTTTCTGACGAACTCGGATTTGAGTTTCATCGGGCCGATGCCGTCGATCTTGCAGTCGATGTCATGATCACCATCGCACAGGCGGATGTTCTTGACCTTGGTGCCGACCTTGACCACCAGCGAGGTGCCCTTGACCTTCAGGTCCTTGATCACGGTGATGGTGTCGCCGTCCTGCAGGACGTTACCGACCGAATCTTTCTTCACGGCGTCATCGGACGCCACTTCGGCTTCACCGCCGACAGACCACTCGTGGGCGCACTCCGGGCACACCAGTTGGGTGCCGTCTTCGTAGGTGTATTCGGAATTGCATTTCGGGCAGGGTGGCAACGTGCTCACTAAGGCTCCTTGGAGAGGGATCGCTAAAAGTCGCACATTGTATAGGGTTTTAGCCGCCGATGGCAGGCAACAAAAAACCGCAGGCTCCAACGGAGGCTGCGGTTTTTAGATGACGCGATGCTGATCAGTGCGTGCGGGCGACCGCGAACTCGCTCAGCTCAACCAGCGCATCGCGGTATTCGCTGGCCGGCAGCGCGTCGAGGCACTTGATCGCACGGGCCACGTAATCACGGGCCAGTTGCGCGGTGTATTCCAGCGAACCGGAGGCTTCCACGGCGATGCGGATGCTTTCCAGGTCTTCGATCCCGCCTTTCTGGATTGCCTGGCGTACCAGTGCGGCTTGCTCTGGCGTGCCTTCGCGCATGGTGTAGATCAGCGGCAGGGTCGGCTTGCCTTCGGCCAGATCGTCACCGACGTTCTTGCCCAGGGTTTCGGCGTCGCCCTTGTAGTCGAGCAGGTCGTCGACGAGCTGGAACGCCACGCCCAGGTGATCGCCGAAGGTGCGCAGGGCTTCGCTCTGCTCGGCGGTGGCACCGGCCAGCGCCGCGGCACTGTGGGTCGAAGCCTCGAAGAGCATCGCGGTCTTGCCGCGGATGACTTCCATGTAGGTTTCTTCGGTGGTGCTGGCGTCGCGGACCTTGGACAGTTGCAGCACTTCGCCTTCGGCGATGATGCGCGTGGCCTGAGACAGGATCTTCATCACCGGCATCGAGCCCAGTTCGACCATCATCTCGAACGAACGCGAGTACAGGAAGTCGCCCACCAGTACGCTCGGGGCGTTGCCCCACATGGCGTTGGCGGTGGAGCGGCCACGGCGCATGCCGGACATGTCGACCACGTCGTCATGCAGCAGGGTGGCGGTGTGCAGGAATTCGATGGTGGCGGCCAGCAGGCGCATGTCGTCGCCTTCGCGACCCAGGGCCTTGCCACACAGCAGCACCAATAAAGGACGCAGGCGTTTGCCGCCGGCCGACGTGATGTAATCGCCGATTTTCGATACCAGCGGCACTCGGGAAGTCAGCTGCTTCTTGATGATGCCGTCGACGGCGCTAAAATCGTCCGCCACCGCGCGGTAGAAAGCTTGGGGTTGCATCAGCGACAGGTGCTCCAGAAGGGTTGCGCGGCATGCTAGGACCCACGTCCGGGCCTGTCAAGGCGCGATGGACGGCCCCTTGCATGACTTCGAAGGCTTGCGTACAATCGCGCACCCTGAACTTCCTGGGCAGCACCTGCCTTACGCAATTGCACTTGGGCCGTTCCAGCCCCATGCAGCCATGCCAGCCAATACCTCTTCTTATAAAGAGCTGGGTGAGCAGGATTATCGGAGAAATACCATGTACGCAGTAATCGTTACCGGCGGTAAGCAATACAAGGTCGCTGAAGGTGAATACCTGAAGATCGAAAAACTGGAAGTCGCCACTGGCGAATCCGTGACTTTTGACCGCGTTCTGTTGGTCGCCAACGGCGACGACGTGAACATCGGCGCACCTGTTGTTGCTGGCGCAACCGTCAAGGCTGAAGTGATCTCCCAAGGTCGTCACGATAAAGTCCGCATCATCAAGTTCCGTCGCCGTAAGCACCACATGAAGCGTATGGGCCACCGCCAGTGGTTCACCGAGATCAAAATCACCGGTATTCAGGCTTAATTACAGCCTAATTCCTCACTAGGAGAATTGAACTCATGGCACACAAAAAAGCTGGTGGTAGTACCCGTAACGGTCGCGACTCAGAAGCCAAACGCCTTGGCGTGAAGATGTATGGCGGCCAGGTCATCAAGGCCGGCAACATCATCGTGCGTCAGCGCGGCACCCAATTCCACGCTGGCTACGGCGTTGGCATGGGTAAAGATCACACCCTCTTCGCGAAAATCGAAGGCGTGATCAAGTTCGAAGTAAAAGGCGCCTTCGGTCGTCGTTACGTGAGCGTTGTCGCAGCCTAACTGCGAGAGTGCTGGAGAAGCCCTGTCTTGCGACGGGGCTTTTTCGTTTGTGGGGTGAGTCTCTTGCAAAGCTGTTTGTATGGGCTGCCGGCGTGCGATGCAGGTCGTGGATTGGGGTCGCTGCGCTCATTTTTGCAAGAGTCTTATGTCTTGATTGTTTTTCGGCTCGTCCGTACGGCGAGAGGCGTTGGTTATGAAGTTTGTTGATGAAGTATCGATCCGCGTAAAGGCTGGCGACGGCGGCAATGGCTGCATGAGTTTCCGTCGGGAAAAATTCATTGAAAACGGCGGCCCGAACGGTGGTGATGGCGGTGACGGCGGTTCCATCTACATGATGGCCGACGAAAACCTCAACACCCTGGTGGACTACCGTTACACCCGGCACTTCGATGCCGAGCGTGGCTCCAACGGCGGCAGCACCGACTGCACCGGCAAGAAGGGTGAAGACCTGATCCTGCGCGTGCCGGTCGGCACCACCGTGATCGACTCTGCCACCCAGGAAGTCATCGGTGACCTGACCAAGGCCGGTCAGAAACTGATGGTGGTGCAGGGCGGCTGGCACGGTCTGGGTAACACCCGTTTCAAATCCAGTACCAACCGTGCGCCGCGCCAGACTACGCCGGGCAAGCCGGGCGAGCAGCGCGACCTGAAACTGGAAATGAAAGTGCTGGCCGACGTCGGTCTGCTCGGTCTGCCGAACGCCGGTAAAAGTACCTTTATCCGCTCGGTGTCGGCTGCCAAGCCGAAAGTTGCCGATTACCCGTTTACCACCCTGGTGCCGAACCTCGGTGTGGTCAGCGTCGATCGCTGGAAAAGCTTCGTCATCGCCGACATTCCGGGTCTGATCGAAGGCGCTTCCGATGGTGCTGGTCTGGGTATTCGTTTCCTCAAGCACCTGGCGCGTACCCGTCTGTTGCTGCACCTCGTCGACATGGCGCCACTGGATGAAAGCAGCGCGCCGGACGCCGCTGAAGTGATCGTCAACGAGCTGATCAAATTCAGCCCGTCGCTGGCCGAGCGTGATCGCTGGCTGGTGCTGAACAAGTGCGACCAGATCCTCGAAGAAGAGCACGAAGCGCGGGTCAAGGAAATCGTCGATCGTCTGGAGTGGACCGGTCCGGTCTACGTGATCTCGGCCATCGCCAAAGAAGGCACCGAGCGCCTGACGCGCGACATCATGCGTTATCTGGAAGATCGTGCCGATCGCCTGGCCAATGACCCGGCCTATAAGGAAGAGCTCGCCGACCTCGATCAGCGCATCGAAGACGAAGCCCGTGCGCAGTTGCAGGCGCTGGATGACAAGCGTGCCCTGCGTCGCAGTGGCGTGAAGTCGGTCCACGACATCGGCGACGATGACTGGGACGAAGAAGATGTGGATGACGAAGACGGTCCGGAAATCATTTACGTGCGTGACTGATTCGTTGCAGTAAACTTAAGCGCCGCTCAATCGAGCGGCGTTTTAGTATCTGGAAATCGATTGTTGGTCACGAAGAACCACGAATAACGTCACGGGCAGTGCCAGGTCGCGCTGCCCTCAAGCTAAGGTTGAAGATGATGCGGAGCAAGGTGACAGGTGCGCAGCGTTGGGTCGTGAAGATCGGCAGCGCTTTGCTGACGGCGGATGGCAAAGGGCTGGATCGCGCGGCAATGAGTGTCTGGGTCGAGCAGATGGTGGCTTTGCACGAGGCCGGCGTCGAGCTGGTGCTGGTGTCCTCCGGGGCAGTGGCGGCGGGCATGAGTCGCCTGGGCTGGACCGCGCGACCCAGTGCGATGCACGAGCTCCAGGCCGCCGCAGCAATCGGTCAGATGGGCCTGGTGCAAGCCTGGGAATCGAGCTTTGCCGAGCATGGCCGGCATACTGCGCAGATTCTCCTGACCCACGACGACCTGTCTGACCGCAAGCGCTACCTGAATGCCCGCAGCACCTTGCGTGCGTTGGTCGAGCTGAAAGTTATCCCGGTGATCAATGAGAACGACACCGTGGTTACCGACGAAATCCGCTTCGGTGACAACGACACGCTCGCGGCGCTGGTTGCCAATCTGGTCGAGGCCGATCTGCTGGTGATCCTGACGGATCGCGACGGTATGTTCGACGCCGATCCGCGCAATAACCCTGACGCCCAGCTGATTTACGAAGCGCGCGCCGATGATCCGACGCTGGATGCGGTGGCGGGCGGTACCGGTGGTGCGCTGGGGCGTGGCGGCATGCAGACCAAGCTGCGCGCGGCGCGTCTGGCGGCGCGTTCCGGGGCGCATACCATCATTGTCGGCGGGCGTCTGGAGCGCGTGCTCGATCGCCTGAAGGCGGGTGAGCGGATTGGTACGCTGCTGTCGCCTGAGCGCGGCATGCTCGCGGCGCGCAAGCAGTGGCTGGCCGGTCATCTGCAAACCCGTGGCACGCTGGTGCTGGATGATGGCGCGGTTTCCGCTCTGTCTCAGGGCAATAAAAGCCTGCTGCCAGTCGGGGTCAAGCTGGTTCAGGGCAGTTTCCGTCGCGGCGAAATGGTGGTGTGCGTGGCGCCGGACGGTCGAGAGATTGCCCGTGGCCTGGCCAACTACAGCGCGCTGGAAGCACAAAAAATCATCGGTCAGTCGTCGGATGCGATTGTCGGTTTGCTGGGTTACATGGCTGAGCCGGAACTGGTTCACCGTGACAACCTGATTCTGGTGTAAGGAAAAACGCGATGCGTATGGCAAAAGGATTGTTGGGCTTGCTGGTGGCGTTGCCGTTGCTGGCCTCGGCCGAGGAAATCGGCCAGGTGTCGACGGTGTTCAAGTTTGTCGGGCCGAACGACCGGATTGTGGTTGAGGCATTCGATGACCCGAAGGTTGAGGGTGTGACCTGCTACCTGTCGCGCGCCAAGACCGGTGGTGTGAAGGGTGGGTTGGGTCTGGCGGAGGATCGTGCCGAAGCGTCCATTGCTTGCCGCCAGGTCGGGCCGATCAACTTCAGGGGCGAGTTGAAGGATGGTGAAGAGGTTTTCAAGGAGCGCACTTCGCTGGTGTTCAAGACCATGCAGGTGGTGCGCTTCCTCGACAAGAAGCGCAATACGCTGGTTTATCTGGTCTACAGTGATCGTCTGATCGAGGGTAGCCCGCAGAATGCGGTGACGGCGATTCCGATTCTGCCGTGGGCGTCAGCTCATTAATCACGCGTAAAAAAAGAGGAGTCGATTGGCAAGCCGATTGGCTCCTCTTTTTTGGGCCTTGATTTCAGCAAATCGCAGGCAATAAAAAACCGACCCTGAGGTCGGTTTTTTAATGACTACGTCGCTTAGGCAGCTTCTTTCAGTGCCTTGACGTGGCCATTCAGACGGCTCTTATGACGAGCAGCCTTGTTCTTGTGGATGATGCCTTTATCGGCCATGCGGTCGATAACTGGCACAGCCAGAACGTATGCAGCTTGAGCTTTTTCAGCGTCTTTTGCGTCGATGGCTTTAACTACATTCTTGATGTAGGTACGAACCATGGAACGCAGGCTGGCGTTGTGGCTGCGACGCTTCTCAGCCTGTTTTGCACGTTTTTTGGCGGAAGGTGAGTTGGCCACCGTCGAGCTCCTCGAAAGACTTTTTAGGAAATAGCAAACAAAATAGGCCGCGAATCATGCCGATGAGTTGAAGTCTTGTCAAGGGCGCTTGAAACGTTCCGCTAAGTGGTAGGCGTGGTGCGACGGGATATTTCTTTCCGGCGTGTGACCTGTAAACTCGCGAGCTTTGGCTCTGTGCTGTTGCGGCGCGGAGTATCGCACAAGTGGGCGCGTTATTCGCCTGCTGTTTATCGACAGGCACACATTCCTTCAATGAATCTGCTCAAATCGTTGGCCGCCGTCAGCTCTATCACGATGCTTTCCCGGATTCTCGGGTTTGTTCGCGACACGCTCATTGCCCGCACCTTCGGCGCCGGAATGGCGACCGACGCCTTCTTCATCGCCTTCAAACTGCCCAATCTGCTGCGCAGGATTTTCGCCGAGGGCGCATTTTCCCAGGCTTTTGTGCCGATCCTGGCCGAATATAAAAGCCAGAAGGGCGAAGAGGCGACCCGCACCTTTATTGCCTACGTTTCCGGTCTGCTGACGCTGGTGCTGGCGCTGGTCACCGCACTGGGCATGATTGCCGCGCCCTGGGTGATCTGGGCCACGGCGCCGGGTTTCACCGATACCCCGGAAAAATTCCAGCTGACCTCCGACCTGCTGCGAGTGACCTTCCCTTATATATTGCTGATCTCCCTGTCTTCCCTGGCGGGGGCGATCCTCAATACCTGGAACCGTTTCTCGGTACCGGCATTCGTGCCGACCCTTCTCAACGTCAGCATGATCGTGTTTTCGCTGTTCCTGACGCCGTACTTCGATCCACCGGTCATGGCCCTCGGCTGGGCAGTGCTGGTCGGCGGCCTCGCGCAGTTGCTCTACCAACTGCCGCACCTGAAAAAGATCGGCATGCTGGTACTGCCGCGCCTGAATCTGCGCGATACCGGTGTCTGGCGGGTCATGAAACAGATGTTGCCGGCCATCATCGGCGTCTCGGTCAGCCAGATTTCCCTGATCATCAACACTATTTTCGCCTCGTTCCTGGTGGCGGGCTCGGTGTCGTGGATGTATTACGCCGACCGTCTGATGGAGCTGCCGTCCGGTGTGCTCGGTGTGGCGCTGGGCACGATCCTGCTGCCGACATTGGCCAAGACCTATGCGAGCAAGGATCGCCACGAGTATTCGCGGATTCTCGACTGGGGTCTGCGCCTGTGCTTCGTGCTGGTGCTGCCATGCGCGCTGGCGCTGGGTATCCTGGCCGAACCGTTAACCGTTTCGCTGTTCCAGTACGGCCAGTTCAGCGGCTTTGATGCGCAGATGACGCAGCGGGCATTGATTGCCTATTCTGTCGGTCTGCTCGGGATTATCGTGATCAAGGTGCTGGCTCCGGGCTTCTATGCGCAACAGAACATCCGTACACCGGTAAAAATCGCAATCTTCACTCTGGTGGTCACGCAGTTGTTCAATCTGGTGTTGATCGGCCCGCTGGCGCACGCTGGCCTTGCGTTGGCGATCAGCGCCGGTGCCTGCCTGAACGCCGGACTGCTGTTCTATCAACTGCGCAAGCAGCAGATGTATCAACCGCAGCCGGGCTGGCTGAAGTTCGGTTCCAAGCTGTTGGTCGCGGTGGCGGTGATGTCGGCGGTGCTGTTGATCGGCATGCATTTCATGCCCGCGTGGGATCAGGGCCACATGCTTGAGCGCTTCCTGCGCCTGGGTGTGCTGGTGGTTGCCGGCGTGGTTGCGTATTTCGGCATGTTGCTGCTCCTCGGTTTCCGCCTGCGCGACTTCAATCGCAAGGCCTTGAGCTGAGGTTTCACCCCTGAAAGACGGGCGCGAGCCGGCAGTTTTGTCGGCTCGATCACTTTGGGTTACGGTGTTGCCTGTCGTCGGCCGTCGGGTGTGGTTATAATCGGCCACTTTATGAGCAAGAAGCGCGTTATGCAGCTGGTTCGAGGCCTCCACAATCTGCGCCCCCAGCATCGGGGCTGCGTCGCCACTATTGGCAACTTTGACGGTGTTCACCGTGGTCACCAGGCCATTCTGGCCCGACTGCGTGAGCGTGCGCTCGAGTTGGGCGTACCCAGCTGCGTGGTGATTTTCGAGCCGCAGCCACGGGAATTCTTCGCCCCGGAGACCGCGCCGGCGCGTCTCGCCCGGTTGCGCGACAAGCTGCAACTGCTGGCCGCCGAAGGTGTCGACCGGGTCTTGTGTCTGGCCTTCAACCAGCGCTTGAGCAAGCTCAGCGCCAGCGAGTTCGTCGATACCATCCTGGTCGATGGCCTCGGCGTGCAGCATCTGGAGGTCGGGGACGATTTCCGCTTCGGTTGCGACCGCCTCGGCGATTTCGATTTCCTGTTGCAGGCCGGGCAGGTTCACGGTTTTACCGTCGAAGCCGCGCAAACCGTCGAGCTGGACGGCATTCGCGTCAGCAGCACTCAGGTGCGCAACGCGCTGGCCGCCGCCGATTTCGCGCTGGCCGAACGTCTGCTCGGCCGCCCGTACCGGATTGCCGGTCGCGTGCTGCATGGCCAGAAACTGGCCCGCCAACTGGGTACACCCACGGCGAATATTCAACTGAAACGCCGTCGCGTGCCGTTCACCGGGGTTTACCTGGTCGACGTCGACATCGACGGCAAGACCTGGCCCGGCGTCGCCAATATCGGCGTGCGGCCCACGGTCCAAGGTGATGGCAAGGCCCACCTTGAAGTCCATCTTTTAGATTTTGCCGGCGATCTGTATGACCGGCGTTTGACGGTGGTTTTCCACCAGAAGCTGCGTGAAGAGCAGCGTTTCGCCTCCCTGGAGGCATTGAAAACGGCGATCAGCGCGGATGTCGCCGCCGCCCGTGCACTAGCCGCACCTAGCGCCCATCGCTAATGAAGAGCCTTAAATGACCGACTATAAAGCCACGCTAAACCTTCCGGACACCGCCTTCCCAATGAAGGCCGGCCTGCCACAGCGCGAACCGCAGATCCTGCAGCGCTGGGACAGTATTGGCCTGTACGGAAAGTTGCGCGAGATTGGCAAGGATCGTCCGAAGTTCGTCCTGCACGACGGCCCTCCGTACGCCAACGGTACGATTCACATCGGTCACGCACTGAACAAGATTCTCAAGGACATGATCATCCGCTCGAAGACCCTGTCGGGCTTCGACGCGCCGTATGTCCCGGGCTGGGATTGCCACGGCCTGCCGATCGAGCACAAGGTCGAAGTGACCCACGGCAAGAACCTGGGCGCGGACAAGACCCGAGAACTGTGCCGTGCCTACGCCACCGAGCAGATCGAAGGGCAGAAGACCGAGTTCATCCGCCTCGGCGTCCTGGGCGACTTCGCCAATCCGTACAAGACCATGAACTTCAAGAACGAGGCCGGTGAAATCCGCGCCCTCGCCGAAATCGTCAAGGGCGGTTTCGTGTTCAAGGGCTTGAAACCGGTGAACTGGTGCTTCGATTGCGGTTCGGCCCTGGCCGAAGCGGAAGTCGAGTACGAGAACAAGAAGTCCTCGACCATCGACGTAGCGTTCCCGATCGCTGATGAGGCCAAACTGGCCGCCGCATTCGGTCTGCCGTCCCTGGGCAAACCGGCCTCGATCGTGATCTGGACCACCACCCCGTGGACCATCCCGGCCAACCAGGCGCTCAACGTTCACCCGGAATTCACCTACGCCCTGGTCGACATCGGCGACAAGCTGCTGGTGCTGGCTGAAGAGCTGGTCGAATCCTGCCTGAGCCGTTACGGCGTCGAAGGCACCGTATTGGCCACCGCACCGGGTTCGGCGCTGGAACTGATCAATTTCCGTCACCCGTTCTATGACCGTCTGTCGCCGGTGTACCTGGCCGACTACGTGGAACTGGGTGCCGGCACCGGCGTGGTTCACTCCGCGCCGGCCTACGGCGTGGACGACTTCGTGACCTGCAAGAAGTACGGCATGGTCAACGACGACATCCTCAACCCGGTACAGAGCAACGGCGTTTACGTGCAGTCGCTGGAATTCTTCGGCGGCCAGTTCATCTGGAAGGCCAACCCGGCCATCGTCGAAAAACTGACCGAAGTCGGTGCGCTGCTGCACACCACCGTCATCGAACACAGCTACATGCACTGCTGGCGTCACAAGACCCCGCTGATCTACCGCGCCACCGCGCAGTGGTTCATCGGCATGGACAAGGAGCCAGTCAGCGGCGACACCCTGCGCGTACGCTCGCTCAAAGCCATCGAAGACACCAAGTTCGTTCCGGCCTGGGGCCAGGCGCGCCTGCACTCGATGATCGCCAACCGTCCGGACTGGTGCATCTCCCGTCAGCGCAACTGGGGCGTACCGATCCCGTTCTTCCTGAACAAGGAAAGCGGCGAACTGCACCCGCGCACCGTCGAGCTGATGGAAGAAGTGGCCAAGCGCGTTGAAGTCGAAGGCATCGAAGCCTGGTTCAAACTCGACGCTGCCGAACTGCTGGGCGATGAAGCGCCGCAGTACGACAAGATCAGCGACACCCTCGACGTCTGGTTCGACTCGGGCACCACCCACTGGCACGTCCTGCGCGGTTCGCATCCGATGGGCCACGAGACCGGTCCGCGTGCCGACCTGTACCTGGAAGGTTCGGACCAGCACCGTGGCTGGTTCCATTCGTCCTTGCTGACCGGTTGCGCCATCGACAACCACGCGCCATACCGCGAGCTGCTGACCCACGGCTTCACCGTGGACGAGTCCGGCCGCAAGATGTCCAAGTCCCTGGGCAACGTGATCGCGCCGCAGAAAGTCAACGATACCCTGGGCGCCGACATCATGCGTCTGTGGGTCGCGTCGACCGACTACTCCGGCGAAATGGCCGTGTCCGAGCAGATCCTGCAGCGCAGCGCGGACGCCTATCGTCGTATTCGTAACACCGCGCGTTTCCTGCTTTCCAACCTGACCGGTTTCAACCCGGCCACCGATCTGCTGCCGGCCGAAGACATGCTGGCGCTGGATCGCTGGGCGGTGGACCGTACGCTGCTGCTGCAACGTGAGCTGCAAGAGCACTACGGCGAATACCGGTTCTGGAACGTCTACTCGAAGATCCACAACTTCTGCGTGCAGGAGCTGGGTGGTTTCTACCTGGACATCATCAAGGATCGCCAGTACACCACCGGCGCCGACAGCAAGGCCCGTCGTTCGTGCCAGACCGCGCTGTTCCACATCTCCGAAGCGCTGGTGCGCTGGATCGCGCCGATCCTGGCGTTCACCGCCGACGAGCTGTGGCAATACCTGCCGGGCGAGCGCAACGAATCGGTGATGCTCAACACCTGGTATGAAGGCCTGACCGAGTTGCCGGAAGGCTTCGAGCTGGGTCGCGAGTACTGGGATCGCATCATGGAAGTGAAGGTGGCGGTCAACAAAGAGATGGAAATCCAGCGCGCGGCCAAGGCCGTCGGTGGCAACCTGCAAGCCGAAGTGACGCTGTTCGCCGAAGACGCGCTGACCGCCGACCTGGCCAAACTGAGCAACGAGCTGCGCTTTGTCCTGATCACCTCGACTGCCACTGTAGCGCCGTTCGTGCAGGCTCCGGCCGACGCTGTGGCCACCGAAGTCAGCGGCCTGAAACTGAAGATCGTCAAATCCGCCTTCCCGAAATGTGCCCGTTGCTGGCACTGTCGCGAAGACGTCGGCGTGAACCCGGAGCATCCGGAAATCTGCGGTCGTTGCGTGGACAACATCGATGGCGCCGGCGAGGTTCGTCACTATGCCTAATGCCGTTGGCCGTTTCGGACGGCTGAGCTGGCTCTGGTTGAGCTTGCTGGTTCTGGTCATCGACCAGGCCAGCAAGTTCTACTTCGAAGGCAAGCTCGAGATGTTCCAGCAGATCGTGATCATCCCTGATTACTTCAGCTGGACCCTGGCCTACAACACCGGCGCTGCCTTCAGCTTCCTCGCGGACAGCTCCGGCTGGCAGCGCTGGCTGTTCGCGCTGATCGCGATTGTGGTCAGTGCGGTGCTGGTGGTCTGGCTCAAGCGCCTGGGCCGCAACGAAACCTGGCTGGCCATCGCGCTGGCGCTGGTGCTGGGCGGCGCATTGGGCAACCTTTATGACCGCATTGCCCTGGGCCATGTGATCGACTTCATTCTGGTGCACTGGCAGAACCGCTGGTACTTCCCGGCATTCAACTTCGCCGACAGCGCCATCACCGTTGGTGCGGTGATGCTGGCACTGGACATGTTCAAAAGTAAAAAAACCGGAGAAGCCGTTCATGACTGAACAGGTATTGGCTGAGCAACGCATCGGCCAGAACACGGAAGTCACCTTGCACTTTGCATTGCGCCTGGAGAACGGCGACACGGTCGACAGCACTTTCGACAAAGCCCCTGCGACCTTCAAGGTCGGCGACGGCAACCTGCTGCCGGGTTTCGAGGCGGCGCTGTTCGGCTTCAAGGCTGGCGACAAGCGTACCCTGACCGTCGAGCCGGAAAACGCCTTCGGCCAGCCGAACCCGCAAAACGTA
This sequence comes from Pseudomonas sp. 22082, assembly GCF_052046055.1. NCBI lineage: Bacteria > Pseudomonadati > Pseudomonadota > Gammaproteobacteria > Pseudomonadales > Pseudomonadaceae > Pseudomonas > Pseudomonas sp. 22082. Next base: position 70,378 of record NZ_JBQEQB010000019.1, on the reverse strand, counting down.
CAGATCATCCCGCGTTCGCAGTTTGCGGACATGGAACTGTCGCCGGGGCTGCTGGTGATCTTCAACGATGCGGCCAATACTGAGCTGCCGGGTGTGGTGAAAGAGTTCGACGACGCGCAAGTGACCGTTGACTTCAACCACCCGCTGGCAGGCAAGACGCTGACCTTTGACGTGGAAATCTTCTCCGTCAAAGCGCTCTGAGTAACACAGCAGAACCCCTTTGGGAGCGGGCTTGCTCGCGAATGCTGACTGACNATTCAACATAAAAGTTGTCTGGCACACCGCTTTCGCGAGCAAGCCCGCTCCCACAGGGATTGCAATGATCCATTTTCTTGCGCGCAAGACACGAGGCACAGCATGCAAATCAAACTCGCCAACCCCCGTGGCTTCTGCGCCGGCGTGGACCGGGCGATCGAAATCGTCAACCGCGCCCTGGAAGTCTTCGGGCCGCCGATCTATGTGCGTCATGAAGTGGTGCACAACAAGTTCGTGGTCGAAGACCTGCGCAGTCGTGGCGCGATCTTTGTCGAAGAGCTGGATCAGGTGCCGGACGACGTCATCGTGATTTTCAGTGCCCATGGCGTCTCGCAAGCCGTGCGCACCGAAGCCGCCGGCCGTGGCCTGAAAGTGTTCGACGCCACCTGCCCGCTGGTGACCAAGGTGCACATCGAAGTCGCGAAATACAGCCGCGACGGCCGTGAATGCATCCTGATCGGCCACGCCGGTCACCCGGAAGTCGAAGGCACCATGGGCCAGTACGACGCCAGCAATGGCGGCGCGATCTACCTTGTCGAAGACGAGAAGGATGTCGCCGAGCTGCAGGTGCGCAACCCCGACAAGCTCGCCTTTGTCACCCAGACCACGTTGTCCATGGATGACACCAGCCGTGTCATCGATGCGCTGCGTACGCGTTTCCCGGCCATTGGCGGGCCGCGCAAGGACGATATCTGCTACGCCACCCAGAACCGTCAGGACGCGGTCAAGCAACTGGCTGACGAATGCGACGTGGTGTTGGTGGTGGGCAGTCCGAACAGCTCCAACTCCAACCGCCTGCGTGAGCTGGCCGAGCGCATGGCCACGCCGGCCTACCTGATCGATGGCGCCGAAGACCTGCAGAAGAGCTGGTTCGACGGTGTCGAGCGCATCGGCATCACCGCCGGCGCCTCCGCCCCGGAAGTTCTGGTACGTGGCGTGATCCAGCAGTTGCAGGCCTGGGGCGCCACCGGCGCCGACGAACTGGCCGGGCGTGAGGAGAACATCACGTTCTCGATGCCTAAAGAGCTGCGCGTCCGTTCGATCTGATCGCTTTATCCTTTCGGCACAACGCCTGTTCAGCCTTTTGGCTGGCCAGGCGTACGCGACCGGTCGCCGCCAGCACCACCTGAAGCTGGCTGACCGGTTCACGAGCCGAACATAGATGTATCGTCCCCGCCTGAAACTTGCGGTCCGGCACCAGTGGCTGGCCCAGGCTGCTGAAGCGTATGTACCGGCTCACCAGCCAGTTGCCGACAATCGGTATCTTTCCGTCATTCGCCTGCTCGATCAGCAATGGATTACCCGCATCCGCCGGCCCCTTCCCATTGAGATCCAGGATGATCCGCCAGCCCTGACCCCAGTCACCGTTGATGCCATGAATCACCACACTCTGGTTGCGCGTGATGGCCATGCTCCGGGCATTACGAATCCCGTCGAGCAAAGACTGCGCAGCCTGCTGCCGCCGGTTTGATTCGGTGAAGTCCGCCAGCGCCGGACTGACCAGCGACAGAACAATTGCGCCGATCGCCAGTCCCATAAGCAGTTCGACCAGACTGAAACCCTGTTGCGGCATGTGCGCCTCCTCTCTGGATTGTGCACGGCGGCGCAATCCGTGCGCCGCACGCGGTAAATCAACCGGCGCATGCCGGTCGAATGTTCTAGGTTTGTACAGGTATAGCCGACGGCAACGGAGGGCATCGATGGATCATCGTACAAAAGGTTTCACGCTGATCGAGCTGTTGGTGGCGGTCGCGGTGTTTGTGATCCTGATCACGATGGCGGTGCCGGCATTCACCCGTTCGGTGCAGGGCAGCAAGGCCGACACCGAGGTCGGCGACCTGCAACGGGCCCTCAACTACGCCAGGCTCGAGGCGATCAACCGGGGCATCACCACTCGCTTGCGGCCGAGCGCCGGCGGCAGTGTCTGGACCGGCGAGTTGTCGGTCTACGACAGTACTGGCACTCCGGCCAATGTATTACGGGTTGTTCCAGCGATGAGCAGCGGTGCGACTCTGACGCTACCCTCTGGGGTGACCGCGCTGGATTTCAACAATCTGGGCGGGCTGGCGGCGCCATCCACGGCGGTGGTGATCAGTTACACGCTGGGCACGCAAAGCAGGACGCTGAACGTGTGTCTGAACGGACGAATTCAATTGGGTGGAAGTTGCGGATGAGGGCAGGGAGCAAGTACGCACAGGAGGGCATGACGCTGATCGAAGTGCTGGTCGCGTTGTTGATTCTGACGGTCGGGTTGCTGGGCGCGGCGGCGGTTCAGCTCAATGCGCTGAAGTACACCGACAGCTCGCGGATGACCAGCCAGGCAAGTTTCATCGCCTACGACATGATGGACCGGATCCGCGCCAATTCCGGCGCCGACTACACCGTGACACCACCGACCACGGGCAATCTGAGTGTCGCCCGGGATCAGGATCTCTACGATTTCAGCACCAACATCGTCAATTTCGGCGGCCCGACCGCCACCGGCAGCATCACCCTCAATCAGCGCGTGTACACCATCACCATCACCTGGAGTGACGCGCGCGCCGCCAATACGGCCGGTGCAACCCGCAGCTTCGTCCTGACCAGTCGCGCCGCAGTCGATCCGGTGACCACACCATGAAGCGCCATAACCTGGGTTTCGGTCTGATCGAAATGCTGGTCGCTCTGGCGCTGGGGCTGATCGTGGTGCTCGGCGTGGTGCAGATCTTCCTGGCGGCGAAGAACACTTACGTCAGTCAGAACAGTGCGGCCGCCATGCAGGAAGACGCGCGGTTTGTGCTGAGCAAGATGATTCAGGAACTGCGCATGGTGGGCATGTTCGGCTGCCTGGGCACGATTACCGATTCCAGCTCGGCGGGGGATTTCACGGCGGCCCAGATCATGCCTATCAGTTGGGACAACGCCAACCTCAAGCTGACCCTGGTCACCGCTGATGTCGGCAGTGCGGGCGGGACCCCGACCTGGACGGTGGTCTCCGATTGCCGCAACAGCGCCACGGCTTATACCGGCGCGCGGGTGGCGGCGACAGGACAGATCGCGTTTCCGATCCGTCGGCTGGTCTACAGCTTCAGCAACAACCAGATTCTGATGGGCACTGGCAGCGGCAATCCGGCCCAACAGGTGCTTGTGAACAACGTCAGTGCATTTACCGTGACGTTCGGTCTGGCGAGTTCCGCGACCGATGTCGCGGCGTCCACCTACAGCGCCAACCCCGGTGATCCGGCGCGGATTCGCAGCGTGCGCCTGAGCCTTACCCTCACTGACCCGAACAACCGGGTCAGCAATCAAACCTTCAACGTGGTTGCCGCCTTGCGCAACCGCTTGCAGTGAGGGGCGAGCGATGAACGTTTCTCTCCATCGGCGAAGGTCCCAGGGCGGCATGGTGTTGCTGGTCAGCCTGGTATTTCTGCTGCTTCTGACGGTGATCGGCCTGTCATCGATGCAAAGCGCCAACCTGCAGGAAAAAATGGCCGGCAGCGTGAGTTTGCGCAATCAATCGTTCCAGACTGCCGAGGCGGCGCTGCGCATCGGCGAAAGTGCGGTGCAACTGGATGGCTACGCGCTGGCGGTGTGCGCCAGCCCTACCCAATGCGCGCCGCCGGCGGAGTCCTCGGTGGTCAGCGCGGCCGGGTTCAATTCCACGTCGGGGGTCACCTGGATCGCCGCCGGCAGCGGGTTCTACGGGGTGCAGAATATCGGTACGACCCTGACGGCGGTGAACGTACCGAGCAACACCTCGGCGACGTTGTACCGGGTCACGGCCGTCGGCATCGCCGGCACTTCGCGCAGTGTGGTGGAGAGTGTCTATGCGAAGTACTGAGCGACGCGTCACGTGGCTGTCGCTGCTGCTCGGCATGCTGACCGGGCTCTATCTGGCTGCACCGGCGTATGCCTTCACGCCGTCCGATTCGCCGCTGTTGAGCGCGGCTGCGGTGTCTCCGAACGTGATGTTGATGATCGACGACTCGGGCAGCATGAACAGCATCATCTATGCAGCAGGGTTCGATCCGACCGTGGATCGCACGCCGGCTCGGCAGTGCAACGCGGTCATCGGTCTGTGTCTGAGCTCGACCGCCATTACCGGCGATACGATCTTTCTGTCGAGCCTGCCGACCTCCGGCTGCGCCGGCGGCGCCTATGCGTTCTACAACAACAGCCTGACGCCGCTCTGCCTGAAGCTGCCGGATCCGGTGGGCAGCGGCAACACCCGCTATTCGGCGGATTACATTTCCTACGTGGTGAGTCTGGCGATCAACAACGGCACACGCGACTTCACCACCGGGGCGATTCCCAACGATTACCGGATCAACGTGGCGCGCAACGTCTCCACCGCACTGGTCACCAGCAACCGCAACCTGCGCATGGGCCTGGCCACCTTCAATCCGGCCACCAGCAACAACCCCGGCAACGGTGGTTTCATCGCACGCTCCATCAGCGACCTGTCACCGGTCAGCGGCAGCGTGACCCAGGCCCAGGCCGATACCAACTACAACGCACTGATTTCCTCGATCAATGGCCTGAGCGCGGTGGCCAACACGCCGCTGGCCGAGACCTATTACGAAATCACCCGCTACATGCGCGGGATGGCGCCGTACTACAACAGCACGCCGAGCACTTACACCAGCCCGATCCAGTATCGCTGCCAGAAAAACTACGGCGTGGTCATCACCGACGGTTTGCCGACCTATGACCGCACCTTTCCCAGCAACGACCCGCTGGGCGGCAGCCGCCTGCCGAACTGGGACGGCATCAACAATGACGGGACCAACCTCAACGGGGACGGGGAGGGCGATACGCTGTACCTGGACGATATCGCCAAGTTCGCCTTCGACATCGACATGCGTTCCACCGGCACCGATGCAGCGGGCAAGAGCTGGAACGCGGTGGATTTCCCCAGGCAGAACATGAACACCTACACCGTGGGTTTCACCGCTTCCAACGACATGCTCTCGGATGCCGCCGATTACGGACAGGGCCGCTACTACCAGGCGACCGACAGCGCCGGCCTGAATGCCGCATTGTCTTCGGCGTTGAGCGATATCACTTCCAAGGCTGGTTCCGGCGGCAGCGGTGTGGCCAGTGGCACCACGCTGGCGAGCGGCACCAGCTATTTCCAGACCAGTTATGACCCCAAAGACTGGCGCGGCACGATCAAGTCCTTTGGCTTCACCTCGGCCGGGGCGGTCAATACGTCGGCCGTGCTGTGGACCACCGACACGGCCATCGTGCCCGGTGCCACTGCGCCGACCTACCAGTCGTGGAACTCCCTGAACAACGCGGCGGTGACGCTGGCCTACGGCAACTTCTCCCCGGCCCAGCAGACCGTTCTCAGCCAGGGTTTACCCGTCGGCATCAGCGGCATCGACCTGGTCGAATGGAGCAAGGGCACCAACAAGACCGGGCTCAAAGTGCGCAGCGTATTGCTCGGGGACATCATCAACTCGCCGCTCGTATTGGCTTCGCCCACGGAAAAAACCGCTTCCGATCTGGCGGGTGACACCACCTACAGCACTTACCTGACCACCAAGGCTTCGAACATGAATGCCAGCTTGGTGGTGAACGCCAACGACGGTTTTGTCAGCGTCATCAACTCGGCCAACGGTACCCGGCGCTATGCCTACATGCCGTCCAGCGTATTGCCCTCGCTGCGCCTGATTGCCGATCCGAACTACGTCAATGGCGTCAGCCACAAATTTCTGGTGGATGGTCAGATCGGTGTGTTCGATGCGCAATTCGGCACGGCCTGGAAAACCCTGGCCATCGGCGGTACGGGTGCCGGCGGCAAGACTTTCTATGGGCTCCAGCTGTTCGACGCCTCGGCAGGCAACGTCATCCGTGCCTTGTGGGAAGTCAGCGCGCCGACAACCGCCAGTACCTCCAATGCTTTTAATGATCTGGGTTACGCCTATGCCCGTCCGGAAGTGGCACGCTTGGCCGATGGTCGCTGGGCGGCGTTCATTGCCAACGGTTACGGCAGCAACTCCGGGGTGGCGGCGCTGTATGTGCTGGATGTGCGTGACGGCTCGCTGATCAAGAAAATCGTCATCGACAGTACGGAAACCGCCAACGGCTTGTCTTCGGTGAAGCTGCGGGTCAATTCGCAGAACGTGGTGCAGGCGGCGTATGGCGGTGACTTGAAGGGGCGGTTGTGGAAGTTCGACCTGAGCGCCACGTCCTCCGACAGCTGGGGCGTAGCGTTTTCCGGCAAGCCGTTGTTCACCACGGCCGGCGGGGCGACTCAGCCGATCACCGCGCAGCCGTTGCTGGCGGACAATGCTCTGGGTGGTAAACAGATTTTCGTCGGCACCGGCAAATTCAACGAGACCGCCGACAAGACCAACAAAGATTTGCAGGCGTTTTATTCGGTGTGGGATGCCGATGGCGGGTCGGGTCAGATCACGGTCAGCAGTTTGCAGGCGCAGGCGATTACCGGGGTGTTCTCCGGCAGTACCGGGCAGTTCGTCACCACCAGCCAGAACGACACGACTTATCCGGCGGAGAAGGGCTGGTATCTGCCGCTGGTGTACAACAACGCCTTGACTGGCGAACGGGTGATCAATCAGGCCAGTCTGGTGCTGGGACGCATCGTGTTCACCACGGCCAGTGTCGATACCACCGACCCGTGTTCCAGTTTCGGTACCGGCAAACTGATCGAACTCGATGCGTTCAGCGGTAAGATGCTCAACTACGCGGTGCTCGACACCAATGCCGATGGCGTGGTCGACAGCAACGACACGATTTCCAGCGGCGTGGTGTTCACCGGTGGTATCCCGACCTTGAACGCCATCGTCAACGGTGCATCACGCAAGGTCGTGAACGATTCCAGTGGCGGTATCACCACCCTGGTGGAAAAATCCGGCGGCGGCAGCCGTCGTATCATGTGGCGGCAAATTCAGTAAGCGAGAGTTCGAGGCATGCGCAGATCCAACCGAGGTTTCACCCTGATCGAAATCATGATCGTGATTGCGATCATCGGTATCGTCATCACCATCGGCTATCCGAGCCTCACCGAATACGTGAAGAAGGGCCGTCGTGCCGAGGTGGTCAGCACTTTGTCGGAACAGGCACAGATCCTCGAGCGCTTCTATTCGAAGAACAACGTCTACACCGGTGTCACCGGGTTGAGCACCGGCAACGATTTCTACACCATCACGCCGACGATCACCGATCAGACCTTCCTGCTGACCGCGACCCGCAAGACCGGCACGGCCATGGCCACTGACAAGTGCGGGGATTTCACCCTCACCAACACCGGTGTCAGAAGCATGAACAACGCGACCACCGGGCTGACCACCAAGGATTGCTGGGGCCGCTGAGCCGCATTATTTCGGGCGCCTTTTGCGCCCACTGTCTTTTTTACGGTTGGATCAAACATGACCAGGCAACAGCAAGTGGTGATTGTCGGTGGCGGGGTGATTGGCCTGCTCACTGCGTACAACCTCGCCTCCGAGGTCGGCAGCGTGGTGCTGCTGGATCGTTCGAACGTTGGCCAGGAATCGTCCTGGGCCGGCGGCGGTATCGTGTCTCCGCTGTACCCGTGGCGCTACAGCCCGGCCGTCACCGCGCTGGCGCATTGGTCGCAGGATTTTTATCCACAGCTGGGCGAGCGCCTGTTTGCCGATACCGGGGTCGATCCCGAAGTGCACACCACCGGCCTGTACTGGCTGGATCTGGATGACGAAGCCGAAGCGCTGGCCTGGGCCGCGCGGGAGGACCGTCCGCTACGGGCTGTGGATATCTCGGCGGCGCATGATGCGGTGCCAGTGCTCGGTGGCGGCTTTTCCCGGGCGATCTACATGGCCGATGTGGCCAACGTGCGCAATCCGCGGCTGGTGAAGTCTTTGAAAGCGGCTTTGCAGGCGTTGCCGAACGTGACGATTCACGAGCAGTGCGAAGTCAGCGGGTTCGTCCGTGAAGGCGAACGGGTGGTGGGCGTGCAGACTTCAACCGGTGTGATCGCTGGCGATCAGATCGTGCTGACGGCGGGCGCGTGGAGCGGAGAATTGCTCAAGACCCTGGACCTGTCGCTGCCGGTGGAACCGGTCAAGGGCCAGATGATTCTCTACAAGTGCGCGGCGGATTTCCTGCCGAGCATGGTGCTGGCCAAGGGGCGCTATGCGATTCCGCGCCGTGACGGGCATATTCTGATCGGCAGTACGCTGGAACACGAAGGCTTCGACAAGACCCCGACGGACAACGCACTGGAAAGCCTCAAGGCATCGGCAGTCGAGTTGCTGCCGGCGCTGGCCGATGCCGAAGTGGTGGGGCACTGGGCCGGGCTGCGACCGGGTTCGCCAGAGGGCATCCCTTACATTGGCCGGGTTCCGGGGTTTGACGGTCTGTGGCTGAACTGCGGGCATTACCGCAACGGGCTGGTGCTGGCGCCGGCGTCCTGTCAGTTGTTTGCCGATGTGATGCTGGGGCGCGCGCCGATCATTGATCCCGCGCCGTATGCACCGGCCGGACGGATCTAGTCAGTTTTTTAGCGGTGCCTGATAAATCGCTTTCGCGGGCAAGTCGAATCGTCGCACCGCCGCTCCCACAGGGTACGGCGCTTTNAAAAGTTGAGCACGGCACAAAACTGTGGGAGCGGCGGTGCGACGATTCGACTTGCCCGCGAAGAGGCCCTCAATCCAGACCCAGTTTCTTGAGCCTGTAGCGCATCGACCGAAATGACAGGCTCAACCGCTGCGCCGCCGCCGTGCGATTCCAGCGGGTTTCCTCCAGCGCCTGCAAAATCAGTTTGCGCTCGACGCTTTCAAGATAGTCTTCGAGGTTGTCGATCTGGGTGAGATCGGCAACCCCGCCCTCGGCGGCGCCGTTACCTTCACTCAGGCGTAAGTCATCGGTCTCGATCGTGCGGTTTTCACATAGGGTGTGCGCCCGCTCGAGCACGTTCTCCAACTCCCGCACGTTGCCCGGGAAGCGGTAGTTTTTCAGCGCCTCGAGGGCATGGGGATGAAGGCGTGCCGCCGGCTGCCCGGTGCCATTGGCCAGGCGCCTGAGCATGTGGCCGGCCAGTGCTTCGATGTCCTCGCGACGTTCGCGCAGGGACGGCACACGCAGTTCGATCACGTTCAGCCGGTAATACAGATCCTGACGGAAACGCTCGGCAGCCACTTCCGCATCGAGGTCCTTGTGCGTCGCGCAGAGGATGCGCACATCGACCACGGTTTCCTGTTGCCCGCCGACGCTGCGCACGGCTTTTTCCTGGATCGCCCGCAGCAGCTTGACCTGCATCGGCAGCGGCAAATCCGCCACTTCATCGAGAAACAGCGTGCCGCCATGGGCCGCCTGAAACAGTCCCGGTTTATCCTCCACCGCGCCGCTGAAACTGCCTTTGCGGTGGCCGAAAAACTCGCTCTCCATCAACTCCGAAGGAATCGCCCCGCAGTTCACCGGTACGAATGGCTGGCTGGCGCGCGGGCCCTGCTCATGAATCAATCGGGCCACCAGTTCCTTGCCGCTGCCAGATTCGCCGCTGATGTAGACCGGTGCCTGGCTGCGGGCAAGTTTGTCGATCTGTTTGCGCAGGTTGCGCATCGGCGGTGAATCGCCGAGCAGCCGCCGGTCGATCGAAGTGCAGACATTGCCCGGCGCCGGCATGCGCAACGCCGAGCCGACCAGCTCGCGCAGGCGTGTCAGATCCACGGGTTTGGTCAGGAAGTCGAAAGCCCCGGCCTTGAGGGCGTTGATCGCCGTTTCCAGGCTGCCATAGGCGGTGATCATCGCCACCGGCAGTTGGGGATAACGTTGCTGAATGTGCTGCACCAGTTCCAGGCCGGTGCCGTCGGGCAGGCGCATGTCGGTCAGGCACAGATCGAAGGTCTCGCGGTGCAGCAGCGCCTGGGCCTCTGCGAGATTGCGTGCGCTGAAGGTGTCGAGTTTCATCCGTCCCAGGGTGATTTCCAGGAGTTCGCGGATATCCGGCTCGTCGTCGACGATGAGGATTTTTTGCCGTGGGCTCGTATTCAACTTTGTTTCCGTCCGTGAGCAAAGGTGATGCGAAAGCAGCCGCCGCCTTGGCGTGATTTGAAGTCTAGGCGCGCTTGATTGCTTTCGCACAGCTCACGGGACAGATAAAGCCCAAGGCCGGTGCCTTGGCTGCTGGTGGTAAAGAACGGTTCGAACAGGTGAACCTGTTGATCGAGCGGCACGCCGGGGCCGTTGTCTTGCACTTCGAGCACGGCCAGCGTGCTCTCGGGGTCGATGGATAGCGTCAGCCAGATCTCGGCCGGGTCGTGCAAAAGGGCACTGTGGCGCCAGCCGTTGCGTAACAGATTGTCGAGAATCTGCGTGAGCTGGCCGGGATCCATCAGGGTGCGAAAATCCCCCGGACCGATTTGCAGATGAATGTGCTGGCGCTCGCCGGCCTGTTCGCGGCTCTCGTCGACGAACTGCTCCAGCCACGGCTTGAGATCCAGCCGTTGCGGCGCGCTCTGCTGGCGGCGGGACAGTTGCAGGACGTTTTCGATGACTCGGTTCATGCGCTGGGAGTGGTCTTGAATGATCTGCGTCAGACGCCGATCCGCGCCGTCGAGTTCCTCGGATTCCTGCAACAGCTGCGCAGCATGACTGATGGCCCCCAGCGGATTGCGGATTTCATGGGCGATACCGGCAGTCAGCCGGCCCAGCGCGGCGAGTTTCAATTGCTGGGCCTGCTGGGCGATCTGGGCGAGGTCTTCGAGAAACACCAGGGTCTGGCGGTTCGGACTCTGTTCCAGGGCGATGAAACTCGGCTGCAGCTCCAAGCCGTTGCCGGCGACTTTCAGGCTTTGCGGGCGCAGGGTCGGGTTGTTCAGCCACAGTTGCAGGCGTTCGACCAATGCGCTCGAGTGCTCGTCGATCAAGTCGCCTTCAAGCTGTGTTTGGCCCAGGAGGGTCCTGGCGCTGTGATTGGCCAGTTGCACCCGGCGCTGTTCGTCGAGCACCAGAATGCCGGTGCGCATGCGTTGCAGGATCAGCGCGTTGAGGGCTTCGAGCCCCACCACTTCGCTGGCGCGCAGCTCGGCCAGGTTCTCACTGACTTCGAGACGGCGGATCAACCCTTGCACCAGCAGCGAGGCGGCAAAGCACAAGGCGCCGAGGGTGCCGGCCTGCAGATAGTCGTTGGCGTTCAGGGGGTGGCTGAAACTCAGCAGGAAGCTGAGCCCGACGATGCCGAGGGTGGCGATGGCGGCGATCAGCAAGCCGATACGTCGTCGCAGCAAGGTGTTGCTGATGGCCACCGAAACGATCAGCAAGTTGCCAATCGCACTGGCCACACCGCCCGCTGCGTAGAACACGCCGCACAGCAGCAGAATGTCGACCAGTGCCAGGCCGAACAACTGGGCTGGGCGGCGGATATTCTCGAGGAACACCACCAGCAGGATGTTCAGCACCAGGTACAACCAGCTGCCATTGCGCAGCCACTCGTCGTTGGCCGAGGTCAGCAGGCGGTTGTCCATGTTGCTGGAGATCAGCAACACCAGGGTGATGCCGACACTCAAACGGTACAGATGATAGAGGCGCAGCAGTCGCTGGGCCTGTTTGCTGTCGGCGTTGTCGGCCTCAGCGATCACTGGAACCGGGGCCTTGCTCAAGGTGAGCCTGGCTGCAATACCACTGTTGTTGAAGGTTCAGCGCGCGGTCGCGGGGCAGGTGCACGCCGCAATGGGCGCAGCGCACCATCGGCGCGGCATCCTGTTCGCGAGGCGATCGGGTGGACGAGGCGGGGGCCTTGAATTTGCGCCACAACCAGACAGCAGCGGCGATCAAGGCAATCCAGAACAGTAAACGAAGCATGATGGGCGGCTTTTCGGCTAATGATTCGGCAGTTTAGCCAAGGACCCGACAGGCGCACAGCCCAATCACACGCCGCAATAAAAAGGGAGATCCGAAGATCTCCCTTTTTGGCATCACTGCAGTGATCAGTCGAACAGACCGAAGGTCATGTAGCTGAAGATGGAACGGTCGCTGTCGCTCGACTCCGGTTCCGGCTCTTCGATCACGTCGCCGTTTTCGTCTTTTGGCTTGAGCTCGTTCGGGATCGCGTCTTTCGCGTCCTGGAACTGCTTCTGCACGTCCTGGTTGGCGCGGGTTTCTCCCGGCGGCAGCGGCGGACGGGATTCGATCAGGCCCAGAGTGGCCTTGCTCAGGAACGAACGGTTGTCGGCTTCGGCAACGCGAGGCACGAACTGACCGTCCTGCAGGCTCGGGTGGTTCGGGTAGTTGAGCTTCAGGGTTTCCAGACTGGTGGCCGCCAGTTCGTCCAGATGCAGACGCTGGTAGGCTTCGGTCATCACCGCCAGGCCGTCACCGACCGATGGGGTTTCCTGGAAGTTTTCCACTACATAACGACCACGGTTGGCAGCGGCGACATAGGCCTGACGGGTCAGGTAGTAGTCGGCCACGTGGATTTCGTAGGCAGCCAGCAGGTTGCGCAGGTAGATCATGCGCTGCTTGGCGTCCGGCGCGTAGCGGCTGTTCGGGTAGCGGCTGGTCAGCTGGGCGAACTCATTGTAGGAGTCGCGGGCGGCACCCGGGTCACGCTTGGTCATGTCCAGCGGCAGGAAGCGCGCCAGCAGGCCGACGTCCTGGTCGAACGAGGTCAGGCCCTTGAGGTAGTAGGCGTAATCCACGTTCGGGTGCTGCGGATGCAGACGAATGAAACGCTCGGCAGCGGATTTTGCAGCTTCCGGCTCGGCGTTCTTGTAGTTGGCATAGATCAGTTCCAGCTGCGCCTGATCGGCATAGCGACCGAACGGATAACGCGACTCCAGAGCCTTCAGCTTGGCTGTGGCGCTGGTGTAGCTGTTGTTGTCCAGGTCCTGTTGAGCCTGCTGGTACAGCTCGGCTTCACTCAGGTTTTCGTCTACGACTTCCTTCGATGAGCAAGCAGCGGTCAATGCGAGGATGGCGATCAGCAGCAGGTGTTTCACTTGCATGGCGGCTTGCGTCCCTATGACGGCCGCTGTCTTGGGCGGGGCCGTCCTGTTATGATGAGCGCCCCGTTGAAAAGCCCCGGGGCAAAAGACGCCGTATTTAACCACAAGCGCGCAGCCGAAACCAAAGGCTGTAGCCGACGCCCAGTCCGAGCATGTCCGATAAAATTGAACTTCGCGCAGAGGTGCCGTCCGAATTGGGCGGCCAACGCCTCGATCAAGTCGCTGCCCAACTCTTCGCCGAGCACTCGCGCTCGCGCCTTTCCGCCTGGATCAAAGAAGGTCGCCTGACTGTGGACGGGGCGGTCATCCGCCCGCGCGACATTGTTCATGGCGGTGCCATCCTTGAGCTCACTGCCGAGCAGGAGGCCCAGGGTGAATGGGTCGCTCAGGACATCGAACTCGACATCGTCTATGAAGACGACGACATTCTGGTGATCAACAAGCCTGCGGGCCTGGTGGTGCACCCGGCTGCCGGTCACGCTGATGGCACCTTGCTCAACGCCTTGCTGCACCACGTGCCGGACATCATCAATGTCCCGCGCGCCGGTATCGTGCATCGTCTGGACAAGGACACCACCGGTCTGATGGTGGTGGCCAAGACCATTCAGGCGCAGACCAAACTGGTCGCGCAGCTGCAAAGCCGCAGCGTCAGCCGGATCTACGAGTGCATCGTGATCGGCGTGGTGACCGCCGGCGGCAAGATCAACGCCCCGATCGGCCGTCACGGCCAGCAGCGCCAGCGCATGGCGGTGATGGAAGGCGGCAAGCCGGCCGTCAGCCACTACCGCGTGCTGGAGCGCTTCCGTTCCCACACCCACGTACGGGTGAAGCTGGAGACCGGTCGTACTCACCAGATCCGCGTGCACATGGCGCACATCAACTTCCCGTTGGTCGGCGACCCGGCGTACGGCGGTCGTTTCCGCATTCCGCCGGCCGCGAGCCAAACCATGGTCGAATCCCTCAAGCACTTCCCGCGTCAGGCCCTGCACGCGCGGTTCCTCGAGCTGGATCATCCGACCACCGGTGAGCGCATGAGCTGGGAATCGCCGCTGCCGGAAGATCTGGTGTGGCTGCTGACCCTGCTCAAGCAGGATCGCGAGGCATTCGTCGGATGAACTGGCTGACGCCGGACTGGCCCGCGCCGGCCAGCGTCAAAGCCTGTGTCACCACCCGCGAGGGCGGCGTCAGCGAGGCGCCGTTCGACAGCCTCAATCTGGGCGATCATGTCGATGACCGCCCGGAGGCTGTTGCCGAAAACCGTCGGCGTCTGACCGAACACTTCTCTATAAAGCCTGCCTGGCTGCAGCAAGTGCACGGGATTGCCGTGGCGCATGCGGATCCGTCCGTGGTGACCACGGCGGATGCCAGCTGGACGGCAACGCCCGGTATCGCTTGTGCGGCGATGACTGCCGATTGCCTGCCGGCGCTGTTCTGCGACCGTGCCGGCACTCGCGTTGCTGCCGCTCACGCCGGTTGGCGTGGATTGGCGGCCGGCGTGCTGGAGGCTACCCTCGACAGCCTGGATGTGCCTGCCGAAGACATTCTGGTCTGGCTCGGCCCGGCCATCGGACCGCAAGCCTTTGAAGTCGGCCCGGAAGTCCGGGAAGTGTTCATCAATCAATTGCCCGAAGCCGAGACAGCCTTTGTCCCGAGCCACAACGCCGGCAAGTTCATGGCTGACATCTATAAGCTGGCGCGGCTGCGTCTGGCGGTTCGTGGTGTCACCGCTGTTTATGGTGGCGGTTTCTGTACCGTGACCGATCCGCGCTTCTTCTCTTATCGCCGTGCATCGCGCACTGGTCGCTTCGCTTCCCTCGTTTGGCTCACCCGCTAAACTGTCTGATCTGCATCAACTGTCCCACGCTTGAATCTTCCAGAATCGACCGCATCTATAGCGGTATCTGGCAGGTTTCTTTATTCAGGACGGTTTTCAGGTCCGGCCTGCTCAAAAGGAAGGTGACCCATGCGTATAGACCGTTTAACCAGCAAATTGCAGTTGGCGTTGTCCGATGCCCAATCTTTGGCCGTCGGCCACGATCATCCGGCCATCGAGCCGGCGCATTTGATGCAAGCCATGCTTGAACAGCAGGGTGGTTCGATCAAACCCCTGTTGATGCAGGTGGGCTTCGACGTCAACAGCTTGCGTAAAGAGCTGACCAAAGAGCTCGATCAATTACCGAAAATCCAGAACCCGACCGGCGACGTCAACATGTCGCAGGATCTGGCGCGTCTGCTCAACCAGGCCGACCGTCTGGCCCAGCAGAAGGGCGACCAGTTCATTTCCAGCGAGCTGGTGCTGCTCGCCGCGATGGACGAGAACAGCAAGCTCGGCAAGTTGCTGCTCGGCCAGGGTGTGAGCAAGAAAGCCCTGGAGAATGCAATCAACAACCTGCGCGGTGGTGAGGCAGTCAACGACGCCAACCATGAAGAGTCCCGTCAGGCGCTGGATAAATACACCGTCGACCTGACCAAGCGCGCCGAAGAAGGCAAGCTTGACCCGGTGATTGGCCGTGACGATGAAATCCGTCGCACCATTCAGGTCCTGCAACGCCGCACCAAGAACAACCCGGTGCTGATCGGCGAGCCTGGCGTGGGTAAAACCGCGATTGCCGAAGGGCTGGCCCAGCGCATCATCAACGGCGAAGTGCCGGATGGCCTGCGTGGTAAACGCCTGCTGTCTCTCGATATGGGCGCGCTGATTGCCGGTGCCAAGTATCGCGGCGAGTTCGAAGAGCGCCTGAAAGCGCTGCTCAACGAGCTGTCGAAGCAGGAAGGGCAGATCATTCTGTTCATTGACGAACTGCACACCATGGTCGGCGCCGGCAAGGGCGAAGGCTCGATGGACGCCGGCAACATGCTCAAGCCGGCCCTGGCCCGTGGTGAGCTGCACTGCGTCGGCGCGACCACGCTCAACGAGTACCGCCAATATATAGAGAAGGATGCGGCCCTCGAGCGGCGCTTCCAGAAAGTGCTGGTGGACGAGCCGAGCGAAGAAGACACCATCGCGATCCTGCGTGGCCTCAAGGAGCGTTACGAGGTTCACCACAAGGTGGCGATCACCGACGGCGCAATCATCGCGGCGGCCAAGCTCAGCCATCGCTACATCACTGACCGGCAGCTGCCGGACAAGGCGATCGATCTGATCGATGAGGCGGCCAGCCGCATCCGCATGGAGATCGACTCCAAGCCGGAAGTGCTGGATCGTCTGGAGCGGCGACTGATTCAACTGAAAGTAGAATCCCAAGCGCTGAAGAAAGAAAGCGACGACGCGGCGAAGAAACGTCTGGAGAAACTCCAGGAAGAAATCGATCGCCACGAGCGTGAGTACTCCGATCTGGAAGAAATCTGGAACTCGGAAAAAGCCGAGGTGCAGGGTTCTGCGCAGATTCAACAGAAGATCGAACAGTCCCGTCAGGAACTGGAAGCCGCGCGTCGTAAAGGTGACCTGAACCGCATGGCCGAGTTGCAGTACGGGGTGATCCCGGATCTGGAGCGCAGCCTGCAAATGGTCGACCAGCACGGCAAGAGCGAGAACCAGTTGCTGCGCAGCAAGGTGACCGAAGAGGAAATCGCCGAAGTCGTTTCGAAGTGGACTGGCATTCCGGTATCGAAAATGCTCGAGGGCGAGCGCGACAAGCTGATGAAGATGGAAAGCCTGTTGCATCAGCGCGTGATCGGTCAGGACGAAGCGGTGGTGGCGGTAGCCAACGCGGTGCGGCGTTCCCGGGCCGGGTTGTCCGACCCGAATCGTCCGAGCGGCTCGTTCATGTTCCTCGGCCCGACCGGTGTCGGTAAAACCGAGCTGTGCAAGGCGCTGGCCGAGTTCCTCTTCGACACTGAAGAGGCGATGGTGCGGATCGACATGTCCGAGTTCATGGAGAAACATTCCGTGGCGCGGCTGATCGGTGCACCACCGGGCTACGTCGGCTATGAAGAGGGCGGTTACCTGACCGAAGCGGTACGGCGCAAGCCTTACTCGGTGATCCTGCTGGACGAAGTCGAGAAGGCTCACCCGGACGTGTTCAACATCCTGCTGCAAGTGCTGGAGGATGGCCGTCTGACCGACAGCCATGGCCGCACGGTGGACTTCCGCAATACCGTGATCGTCATGACCTCCAACCTCGGTTCGATGCAGATCCAGGAACTGGTAGGCGATCGTGAAGCACAACGGGCAGCGGTGATGGATGCGATTTCCACCCACTTCCGTCCGGAGTTCATCAACCGGGTCGACGAAGTAGTGATCTTCGAGCCATTGGCGCGGGATCAGATCGCGGGCATTACCGAGATCCAGCTGGGCCGTCTGCGCAGCCGTCTGGCCGAGCGCGAGCTGAAGCTGGAACTGAGCCCGGAAGCGATGGACAAGCTGATTGCTGTCGGCTATGACCCGGTCTATGGCGCACGGCCGCTGAAGCGGGCGATCCAGCGCTGGATCGAGAACCCGTTGGCACAGTTGATCCTGTCGGGGCGTTTCCTGCCAGGCGAGACCGCGACCGGCGTCGTGGAGAACGACGAGATCACGTTCAACTGACGCTCGACGGTGCTGTCGTCATCAAGGCCTCGCAATGCGAGGCCTTTTTTTTCGCCAGGCTGTTGAACTCAAAGGAAAAGGCTTGTAAAGTGCGCCCCGCAGTCAGTCACCAACACGGTTTCAGCTCACTGGGCAGAAATCTGAAATAAGTTGCAAATCATTAACTTGAAAGCAATTTAGGGGGTTGACAGAGGTGTTCTAGGTTGTAGAATAGCGCGCCTCAGACACACGAACGCAGCGATGCGAAAACGATGTCGAGAAGCTGCAAGTTTCACCGTAGTAAATTGAAATGTGTAGTTCCGTGATAGCTCAGTCGGTAGAGCAAATGACTGTTAATCATTGGGTCCCAGGTTCGAGTCCTGGTCACGGAGCCAATTTCAAACCGGGGTATAGCGCAGTCCGGTAGCGCGCCTGCTTTGGGAGCAGGATGTCAGGAGTTCG
>NZ_JBQEQB010000019.1:0-52178 GCF_052046055.1 Pseudomonas sp. 22082 | reverse complement strand
GGTAGAGCAGTTGGCTTTTAACCAATTGGTCGTAGGTTCGAATCCCACACGACCCACCATTTTTGAAACCAGGTAACACTGGGATCGAATCTTAAGATCAGAGGCCAAAAGCGCTGATCGAAGAAGGCGATCTTTGAAAGATCGCCTTTTTTTTACCGGGGTATAGCGCAGTCCGGTAGCGCGCCTGCTTTGGGAGCAGGATGTCAGGAGTTCGAATCCCCTTACCCCGACCATATTAAAAATCCTCGTATCGAAAGATACGGGGATTTTTTTTGCCCTCCGGAAATGTTTCATTCAAGTCGTCATACAACTTGCCGATAGCCCGCTAACGAAAGGGGCCTGCCGCATCAAACGCCCCTGAATTCTGCCAATACAAGAAAAAGGGCGTTCGTCATGTTGCTTCGTCAGTTGAATATTGCTCCCCGCGCCGCTCTGGGCTTTGCCCTGATCGCGTTACTGGTGGCGTTGCTTGGGGTGTTCGCGCTGGGGCAGATGTCGAGCATCCGCGACAGTGAAGTGGCGGTGGAGACCCAGTGGCTGCCGAGCATTCGTGGCGGCGACGAAATTCGCGAGATCATGCTGCGCATCCGCACCATCTCCCTGCGCATGGCGCTGGATCAGGATCCGGCCAACATCGCCACGTACCGCAGCCAGATGGACACCCGGGACAAAGAGTTGAGCGAGAAAATCGCCGCCTATGATCGACTGGTGACCACCCCGGAAGGTCAGCAGTTGTATGAACAGTTCAAGAAAACCTTTGCCGCCTACCGCACCGGGATCGCCCAGTCGTTCACCCTCGCCGAGCAGGGCAAGCGCGACGAGCTGACCAAACTGCTGCTGGTGGACATGAAAACCGTGGTCGACGGCTCCGGTAAACAACTCAACGACCTGGCGGATCTGTTCGCCCGCCAGGTCGCCGCCGAAAGCCAGAACTCTGCGGCCCACTACGAAACCTCGCGCACCATCGTGACCCTGTTTATCGCGCTGGCGGCGCTGGCCACCGTGGCTCTGGCCATGTTGCTCACCCGTAGCATCGTCCGCCCCCTGAGCGTCGCTGTCGACGCTGCTGAGCACGTCGCCAGAGGCGATCTGACCCGCCCGATCGAAACTCACGGCAACGATGAAGTCAGCCGGCTGCTCAAGGCGTTGGCAACCATGCAGCAGAACCTGCGCGAAACCCTGCAGGGCATCAGCGGCTCGGCCACGCAACTGGCGACCGCTTCCGACGAACTGAGCGCGGTCACCCATGACAGCACGCAAGGACTGCAACAACAGAACAACGAAATCGAACAGGCCGCCACCGCCGTCAACGAGATGACTACGGCGGTTGAGGAAGTCGCCCGCAATGCGGTGTCGACGTCCGACGCCACCCGCCAGTCCAGCGAATCGGCGCAGTTGGGCCAGGAACGGGTCAGCGAAACTGCCGACGCCATCAACGCCCTGGCCAGCGAAGTCGAGCACACCGGCGAACTGGTGCAATCGCTGGCCAACCAGTCGCAGGACATCGGCAAAGTGCTGGACGTGATTCGAGCGATCGCCGAGCAGACCAACCTGCTGGCGCTCAACGCCGCCATCGAAGCAGCGCGAGCCGGGGAGAGCGGGCGCGGGTTTGCGGTGGTTGCCGATGAGGTTCGCGCGCTGGCTTATCGCACTCAGCAATCGACCCAGGAAATCGAGCAAATGGTGCAGGGCATGCGCAACGGTTCGAGCCTGGCGCTGGCGTCGATGCAGGCCAGTGCCTCGCGCGCCGCCACCACGCTGCTGCTGGCCGAGCGAGCCGGTGAAGCGTTGCAGACGATCACGGCGTCGGTACACGAAATCCACGAGCGCAATCTGGTGATCGCCAGCGCCGCCGAAGAGCAGGCGCAAGTGGCGCGGGAAGTGGATCGCAACCTGGTGAACATTCGCGACCTGTCGGTGCGCTCGGCGGCGGGTGCCGATCAAACCAATGCGTCGAGCCATGAACTGTCGCAACTGGCCAATGCCCTGCAGGGCATGGTGCGACGCTTCCAGCTGTAATCATGCAGGCGTGAAAAAGCCGCGCTTCTTGTCAGAGAAAGCGCGGCTTTGTTTTGTCGGGGAGGCTGAAAAAATCAGGCACCGTCCTGGTCTTTCAGGTGTTCGAACAGACCTTTCGGCATTTTCTTGCCGTTGGCTTCGAAATTGGCTTTGACGTTGTTGTACGCCTCTTGCTCGTCGATGAAGCCGTCGTGGTTGGTGTCGATCTTGTCGAAGTCGGACTTCGGTGCAACTTTCAGAAACTCGGCGCGGGAGACCTTGCCGTCGCCATCGGTGTCGGTCTTGGCCATCGATGCATCGCCGCATTTGCCTTCACCGCATTTGCCTTCCGGGGTTTTCACCGAGGTCTCGGCCGAAGCGACCATGTAGCCCTGGGCCAGCGGTTGCGCGGCAAACACCGAGCCGGACAGCATCATGCCGCCGGCCAGTACGGCACCGACCAGGCCAAGGGAGTTTTTGCCGATTTTCGAAGTACGGGACATTGCATTCTCCTTCGGTTGCACAGCGCAACCACACGTTAAGGGCGATCAAGCCGGAGCAGGTGTGCTCGGGTGTGGCCATTAAGCGGTGGCGGTGTATCGCGTCTGTGTCGAGGAACGGGGCGTTTGTAAGCGAAGGTGGGGAAAGCGAGGGCAGATACAGTAGAAAACAAAACACCGTGAGGGCGAGCCCGCCCCCACGGTGTTTTTTACATCAGTGCAGCTTCAGGCGTGGCTCGGTGCCGCGTCCGATCTTGCTGCCGAGCATCAGCATCGCCGTGCGGAACGGCCCATAAAGCGCCATCTGGTGCATGCGGTACAGCGACACGTAGAACATCCGCGCCAGCCAGCCCTCGAGCATCACGCTGCCGGTCAGGTTGCCCATCAGGTTACCCACCGCCGAGAAACGCGACAGCGAAATCAGCGAGCCGTAGTCGGTGTACTTGTACTCCGGCAGGGTCTTGCCTTCGATGCGCAGCTTCAGCGATTTGGCCAGCAGCGACGCCTGTTGGTGCGCAGCTTGGGCCCGTGGTGGAACGTTGCGATCCGAGCCCGGTTGCGGGCAGGCGGCGCAGTCACCGAAGGCGAAAATGTTCTCGTCGCGAGTGGTTTGCAGCGTCGGCAGCACTTGCAGCTGATTGATGCGGTTGGTTTCCAGGCCATCGATGTCCTTGAGGAAACCCGGTGCGCGGATCCCGGCGGCCCAGACTTTCAGACTGGCCTTGATCTCGTTGCCATCGGCGGTGATCAGGCTGTCAGCGGTGACCTGGCTGACCGAGGCGTTGGTCATCACGTTGACCCCGAGTTTCTCCAGGGTCTTGTGCACCGGCCCGCTGATGCGCTCCGGCAGGGCTGGCAGCACCCGTGGCCCGGCTTCGATCAGGGTGATGTGCATGTTTTCCGGTTTGATCCGGTCCAGACCGTAAGCCGCCAGTTCATGGGCCGCGTTGTGCAGCTCGGCCGCCAGTTCGACGCCCGTGGCGCCCGCACCGACGATGGCCACGCTGATCTGCTGAACCACATCGGTCTGCCCGGCGTGGGCGCGCAGGTAGTGATTGAGCAGTTGCTGGTGGAAACGCTCGGCCTGTTTGCGGGTGTCGAGGAACAGGCAGTGTTGCGCGGCGCCCTGGGTGCCGAAATCGTTGGTGGTGCTGCCGACCGCGATCACCAGCGAGTCATAGGGCACTTCCCGCGCCGGGACCAGCTCAACGCCATTCTCGTCGTAGGTGGCAGCCAGCTGGATCTTCTTCTGCTCACGATCGAGCCCGCTCATGCGTCCCAGCTGGAACTCGAAGTGGTTCCATTTGGCCTGGGCGACATAGTTGAGTTCGTCTTCGGAGGAGTTCAGCGATCCGGCGGCCACTTCGTGCAGCAGCGGTTTCCAGATGTGCGTGAGGTTCGCGTCGACCAGCATGATGCTGGCGGTGCCGCGTTTGCCCAGAGTCTTACCCAGACGGGTAGCCAACTCCAGACCGCCGGCGCCGCCGCCGACAATGACAATACGATGGGACATAGGGATAGCTCGCAAGGTTTTTAAAGGAAATCGGTACGGTTACCCAAGCGAGCGCGATGCAGCTCATAGCGTCAGGTAACTGATAAATCGGCTCAACAGGCCCAGACCAATGGTCACAGCCAGCACCAGCACCAGGAGCATCCACGGCCGGAATGGCCGGCGCTCGACACGGTGTTGGGACAACTGCAGGTACTCTTCGACATGCTTCTGGTCTTCGGGGTTCAGGCGGCTGGTCATAAAGGCCTCGTCAGGTAGACGTTACTGAATGAGAACACGCTACAGCGGTTTTCAACCGGGATTGAAAGGAGCATAGCCACTGTCCGGGACCGGTTCGACAGACACGCCATCGTCGAGGCGGATGATCCCGCTTTGTAACACTCGCGCAGTGATTCCGCCATGCCCGCGCACGGCCTGGAACGTGCCCGGGCCGAGGTTGTTCTGCAGGCGCGCGCACGGCTGGCACCAGCCCGTGGTTTCGAAAATCGCCTGACCAATGCGAAAGCGCCGCCCCTTGAGGCTGAACAGGTTGATCCCGCTTATGACGAGATTGCGCCGCAGATCTTCAGGCCTGACCGGTTGCTCGTGGGGACGGCCCATCAATGCACTGATCACGGCCAGGTGTTCGAACTGAATCAGCGTGACCTGTCGGGCGTTACGTACTCCGGGGCGGGCATGATCCCCGGTCAGTCCCGCTTCAAGGCGTGCCTCTACGGCGTCGAGCTCGATCATCGGTCCACGAGGTTCAGGACGCACGCCAATCCAGCGTACGCGGCCGCTCTGCGGGACCTCGGCGATCAATTGTTGAAGCGGCGTCACAGGCTGATCCCTACATCGAACACGATGCTGCGCCCCAGGTTGCCGCGCAGAAAATCCGGGGCATCGGGATGGGCGAACAGCACCCGGGCGAACGTAGGTCCGACCAGCGACAGCGAACGCCAGCCCTGACGCAGGTATTCGGTGGGCGGCGGAAAGTGGCTGTTGAGGTCGAGCACTTCGCGTTTGAGGCTGGCGAAGGCAATGATGTCCAGCTCACCCAGGTCCATGCCGCGTTCTTTGTAGTTGTGCGCTTTCTTGCGCAAGGTCGGCGCCAGTCTCAGCAGAAATTCATTGGCCGGAATTCGCCGCGGCTTGGCTTCACGCCGCACCAGTTGGCTGAGGGAAAACGCACTGCGCCGACGTTGCAGCTCATCGCGCCATTCGTCGTTGAGCCGTCGGCCCTCGTCGAGGACGAAAAACACCTCGAAGTTGGCGTCGCGAAACAGCACGTCCGGTGGTTCCCCGGCAGGCGCGAACTCGTCGGCGCGATAAGGAATATTCAGGCCTTGCAGCAGGCGCTGGCAGACCCAACGCTCACGCTCCCATTTGCGGGCATTGGACAGGAACGCGTTGGCTTGCTCGGCCGCAATGGTCAGCAGGCGTAAGTAATCTGAGTCATCCATAGGCCCAAGCTTAGCGTTCAATTGCGACAAGCAGAAAGCTTTGCATCGGCAGATGTGCCGCCGTGCAGGTGTAGACTTCGCCGCAGGAGCGCCAATCAAAGGAGTCTGCGGTGCGAATGAAGGTGATGGGATCATGATCGGTGCAGAACTGCTGTCATCGAGCAGTCTGACCCTCGGCTGGCTGATTTACCTGCCGGTGTTGCTCTGGGCGATTGTCCGCGCACCGTGGGTCGAGCTGTTCAGCGACAACCGCCGTCAGCATTTGCTGTTCGGTACGGTGTTCGCGTTGTTTCTGCTGTGGCTGGTGCGCAGGGATTTCGACACCGGGGTGTCTTACCACTTCATCGGCATGACAGCGGTGACGCTGCTGCTGGACTGGCCACTGGCGATCGTCGGCGCACTGGTGGCCCAACTGGGGCTGGTGCTGCTGGGGCGACAGGATCTGGTGGCCGTCGGGGTCAATGGCACCTTGCTGATCCTGTTGCCGGTGCTGATCACCGAATGCGTGGCGATCCTGGTCGAGCGCGCCCAGCCGCGCAATCCGTTCGTGTACATCTTCTGTTCCGGTTTTTTCGCCGCGGCGCTTTCGGCGTTGTTCTGCCTGACGCTGAGCCTGACCTTGCTCTGGTACGACGGCCTCTTTGCCATGCCGGAATGGCTGGAGGATTTCATCGGTTACCTGTGGTTGCTGATTTTTCCCGAAGCCTTCATCAACGGCATGGTGGTCAGCGCGTTGGTGGTGTTCTGCCCGGAATGGCTGGAGACCTTCAACCGTACCCGCTACCTTTCGGCGCCCTGGAAGGACGACGATCCCAAGTCTTGATCCACATCAAATCCACTCTGCGCGCGGCATTTCATGCTCGGCCAAATTCCTTCAGGAGCAGCGGCATGAGCGTGTACGAGTGGGCGAGGCAGGAAACCCGGCAGAGTCTGGAGATGGCGCAGGAGGTAGGGTTCGATCCGGGCCTGAGCCTGCGCGCCTTGCTCAGCGCTGTGGTGCAGCAGAGCAAGGCGGTGCGCAACGCCGAAGACCTGGCCGACGAGTTGCGTTTTCTGGCGGAAAACCTCGACGACGATCAGGACTACGGCTTCATGCGGCCCTGAACGGGATCAGTGACGCGGATCGAAATCGCCGGAAAACAGTTCGTCCTCGGCATCCGGGGCCACCGGAATCTTGTGTTCTTCCGACGCCCAGGCGCCGAGGTCGATCAGTTTGCAGCGGTCCGAGCAGAACGGACGGAATTTGTTTTCCGGGGTGAATTCCACGGGCGCGCCGCAAGTCGGGCAGTTGACGGTTGGGGTCTGGCTCATGATTGGCCTCCGGATAAAGTCAGGTAAAAGTGATGCAGGCGCTCGACCTCGCTGTGCAGCCAGGCGAGGTCGCGGTCGTTGACCACCACGTCGTCGGCACGGCTGACGCGGTCTTCGCGGCTGGACTGGGCCTTGAGGATCGCCTGGACCTGCTCTTCGCTGGTCTGGTCACGCTGCAAGGTGCGTTCGATCTGCAGTTGTTGCGGGGCGTCGATCACCAGGATTCGCTGGGTCATCGCGTATTGCCCGGATTCGATCAGCAGCGGCGAAACCAGAATCGCATAAGGCGATTTTGCCAGCGCCAGGTGATGGGCGATTTCTTCGGCGATCAGCGGATGCAGCAGCGCTTCGAGCCAGCGCCGTTGCTCCGGCACCTCAAAAATCAGTTTGCGCAGGGCTGCACGATCCAGCGTGCCGTCGGCCTGCAACACATCGGGGCCGAAGTGTTCAGCGATCTTCGCCAGCGCCGGGCGGCCCGGTTCGACCACCCAGCGCGCCGCGTGATCGGCGTCCACCACGTGGATACCAAGATCAATGAAGTGCTGGGCGGCGGCGCTTTTGCCGCTGCCGATGCCGCCGGTCAGGCCGAGAATCCAGGGTTTTTCCGCAGGGGTATTCATTTCAAACCGACAAACTGCCAATAGAAGCCGGTTATTTGACCACCCCAGAGCAAGGCAATCCAGCCGGCAATTGCCAGATACGGGCCGAAGGGGATCGGCGTCGAGGTTTTCTGGTCGCGCAGCTTGAGCAAAATCACCCCGAGCACGGCGCCCACCAGCGAGGACAAGAGGATGGTCAGCGGCAGAATCTGCCAGCCGCCCCAGGCCCCGAGCAGCGCCAGCAGCTTGAAATCGCCGTGACCGATGCCGTCCTTGCCGGTGAGCAGTTTGAACAGCCAGAACACCGACCACAGGGCCATATAGCCCAGCACCGCGCCCCACACGGCGTCGTGCAGCGGCACGAACAGCTCGAAGCTGTTGACGATCAGCCCCAGCCACAGCAACGGCAGTACCAGCACGTCAGGCAGCAGTTGGTGCTCGATGTCGATCAGGCTCATGGCCAACAGGCCCCAGGTCAGCACGATCAACAGGCACGCCGGCCAGCCGAAACCCAGGTGCCAGGCGATAAACGCCGAGAGCAGGCCGCAGGCCAGTTCGGTCAGTGGGTAACGCTTGCTGATCGGTGCGCTGCAACTTGAACAGCGCCCGCGCAGGCACACGTAACTGAACAGGGGAATGTTTTCCCACGCGCGGATCCGGTGGCCACAGTGCGGGCATTGCGAGTGCGGCAGCATCAGGTTGTAGGTGGGCAATGGCGATTCACCGGGCAGGCCCAGTACATCGTGAGCCTGCTGGCGCCATTCGCGCTCGAGCATTTTCGGCAGGCGCCAGATCAACACGTTGAGGAAACTGCCGACCACCAGCCCCAGCAGCAGGGCGGTGAAGACAAAGGCCAGCGGATACAGGCTGAGGAGTTCGTCGATGGGCATGTCAGATCGCTGAGCCGAGTTGGAAGATCGGCAGGTACATCGCCACCACCAGACCGCCGACGATCACCCCCAGCACCACCATGATGAACGGCTCCATCAGGCTGGTGAGGTTGTCGACCATGTTGTCCACTTCGTCCTCATAGAAACCTGCGACCTTGTCGAGCATCTCGTCCAGTGCGCCGGACTCTTCGCCGATGGCGGTCATCTGCACCGCCATGTTCGGAAAGATACCCGTGGAGCGCATCGAGAAATTCAGCTGCATGCCGGTGGAGACGTCCTGGCGGATGCGCAGCACGGCACGCTTGAACACCACGTTGCCGGTGGCACCGGCCACCGAGTCCAGCGCTTCCACCAGCGGCACACCGGCGGCGAAGGTAGTCGACAGGGTCCGGGCAAACCGCGCCACGGCGGACTTGTACATCAATGTGCCCACCAGCGGCAGCTTGAGAAACCAGGCGTCGCGTCGATCGCGCAGGGCCTGGGATTTTTTCAGGGCATGGCGGGTGCCGAAAAACGCGGCCACCAGCGCACCGAGAATCGCCCACCACCATTGCTGCATGAATTCGGACAGGCTGATCACCATCAGCGTGAAGGCCGGCAGTTCGGCACCGAAGCCGGAGAACACCGACTGAAACTGCGGCACCACCTTGACCAGCAGAATCCCGGTGACCACCGCCGCCACCAGCACTACGGCGGTCGGGTAGGTCATGGCCTTCTTGATCTTGGCCTTGAGGCTTTCGCTCTTTTCCTTGTAGGTCGCGACCCGTTCCAGCAGGGTGTCGAGGGCGCCGGACTGCTCGCCGGCATCCACCAGGTTGCAGTACAACTCGTCGAAATACTGCGGCTTCTTGCGCAGCGCGGCGGCGAAGCTGTTACCGGCGGCGACCTCCTGTTTCACCTCGTCCACCAGCTTGCGCATGGCCGGGTTTTCGAAGCCTTCGCCAATGATGTCGAACGACTGCAACAGCGGTACGCCGGCCTTCATCATGGTCGCCATCTGCCGGGTGAACAGGGCAATGTCCTGGGCCTTGATGCGCTTGCCGAAGCTCAGCAGCGAGGCGGATTTCTTGCGCACCTTGCCCGGGTTGATGCCCTGCTTGCGCAACTGGGCCTTGACCAGTGCGGGGTTCTGGCCGCTCAACTCGCCGGTTACCTTGCTGCCTTTACGGTCCGTGCCTTCCCAGGCGTAGACGCTGACTTTTGCTGCCTTGACCGCCATGTTCAGTCCTTGGTGACCCGGTTGATTTCTTCAAGGCTGGTAATGCCTTGCATGGCCTTGATCAGGCCCGAGGTACGCAGGTCATTGAAGCCGTCCCGGCGCATCTGGGTATCGATTTCCAGTGAGTTGCCCTCGGCCATGATCAGTCGTTGCAGATCGGGGGTGTTCTTTACCACTTCATAAATCCCCACGCGACCCTTGTACCCGCCGTTGCAGTGATCGCAACCGGCGGGCTCATAGATCGTGAAATGGCCAATGCGTTCCTCGGGGAAGCCTTCCTTGATCAGGGTCTCGCGTGGGATCTCGATGGGTTTCTTGCAGTGGCTGCAGAGTTTTCGCGCCAGACGCTGGGCAATGATCAGGCTCACCGAGGTCGCGATGTTGAAGCCGGGGATGCCCATGTTGTGCAGGCGGGTGAGAGTCTCTGCTGCGCTGTTGGTGTGCAGGGTGGACAGCACGAGGTGACCGGTCTGGGCGGCCTTGATCGCGATTTCGGCGGTTTCGAGGTCGCGGATTTCGCCGACCATGATCACGTCCGGGTCCTGACGCAGGAACGAGCGCAGGGCCTGGGCAAAGTCCAGTCCCTGACGGGGATTGACGTTGACCTGGTTGATGCCTTCCATGTTGATTTCCACCGGGTCTTCGGCCGTGGAGATATTGATGTCGACGGTATTGAGGATGTTCAGCCCGGTGTACAGCGACACGGTCTTGCCCGAGCCGGTGGGGCCGGTCACCAGAATCATGCCTTGCGGCTGTTTGAGGGCGGCCATGTACAGGTCTTTCTGCTCCGGCTCGTAGCCGAGGGCATCGATGCCGATCTGGGCGCTGGACGGGTCGAGGATCCGAATCACCACTTTCTCCCCCCAGAGGGTGGGCAGGGTGTTGACCCGGAAATCGATCGACTTGCTTTTCGACAGACGCATCTTGATCCGCCCGTCCTGGGGTTTGCGTCGCTCCGAAATGTCGAGGCTGGCCATGACCTTCAAGCGTGCAGCGATGCGCCCGGCCAGTTGAATCGGCGGCTTGGCCACTTCCCGCAGAATGCCGTCGGTGCGCACCCGCACCCGGTAGTTCTTTTCGTAAGGTTCGAAGTGCAGGTCGGACGAGCCGCTCTTGATCGCGTCCAGCAGCATCTTGTGCACGAAGCGCACCACCGGGGCATCGTCGGCGTCGATCCCGCCGAGCGTGTCCTGCCTGCTGTCGTCGACCGACTCGATGTCCAGCCCGTCGAGATCGACATCGGCCATTTCCTCCAGGCCGGTGGCGTGGGTGTCGAAGAATTTTTCGATGGCGTCGGTGAGCTTGTCGTCCTCGACCAGAATGGCTTCGGTGCTCAGCCCGGTGCTGAACTGAATGTCGTTGATCGCCTGATGATTGCTCGGGTCGGAAATCCCCACGAACAGTTTGTTGCCGCGTCGCCAGAGGGGCAGGGCGTGGTGCTGGCGCACCAGTTTTTCGCTGACCAGGCCTTTGGGCTGGGTTTCCTTGTCGAGGCAGTTGAGGTCGAGAAATGCCATGCCGAAATGCTCCGAGGCAATTTCCGCGACCTGCCAGCTCTTCACCAGTTTGTTCTGCACCAGGTAACTGACCAGCGACAGGCGATTGCGCTGCGCCTGTTGCCAGGCCTGCTGGGCACTCTTTTCCGTGAGCAATTCGGCCTGGACCAGTTGTTTGGCCAGACCGCTCAGAGCGATGTCATTCATGGGGTTTCCACGTGCTTGCCGTTCATGACTTATAGCCTAGTCAAGTGACAGCGCCATACACGTGGAGTGCGGGTGACAAAAAGTGTCAGATAGTGCGGTTACGGGTTGTAGGAATCGGCATGTCAGCCGGATGGCGCCCAGCGGGTATGGGTTGCCAGCGTTTGGCACGGGCTGTGCTGAGTCTTGAACAGATCATGAGATTTCGACTCATGCATGGAGCGTGTCTATGAATAAACAACAGGGTTTCACTCTGATCGAGCTGCTGATCGTCGTGGCGATCATCGGTATTCTCGCGACTGTGGCGCTGCCGCAGTACTCCAAATATCAGGCGCGGTCGAAGGTGACGGCGGGGTTGGCCGAGATCTCGGCGATGAAAGTGCCGTTCGAAGACATCATCAATCAAGGAACGAACCCCACGCTGGCCGCCGTCAAAGGCGATGCGGCTACTTCCACCTCCAACTGTGCGTTGAGCGCTTCGGGGACGGCTGCAGATGGAGCGGGCTCCATCGTGTGTACGCTGGCCAATGCGCCGGCACCCGTGGTGGGCAAAACCATTACGCTCACGCGTACGGCTGCCAACGGCTGGTCATGTGCAACGACAGTCGCGCCGGACTATTCACCTAAAGGCTGCGTTGCGAGCGGTACCTGATCAGTATTTTGAACTGGAACGATGCCCCGCTTTGCGGGGCATTTTTCATTGCGCGACACTTCACAAAAGCTTCAATAATTTCAGGCTGTTAGGAACTTTCCGAAAAGCCGCAACTTGCATGTAGATATTTCACGACTCATGCAATTTGCATGATTCCGAAAAAATGCAACATTTATAAGTTATTGATTTATAAGGTTTTAATCTAATTTTGAAAGTTGGCACAGCGTTCGCAATATCTCCAGTAACCCTGCTGACAAGACAACCAGCAGACTTTCCAGAAAAACAGGAGTTACTCGTATGAAGAAGTTCGCTATCACTGCCGCTGCTGCTACCGCGCTGACCCTGACCATGGCTTCGGGTGCATTTGCTCAATCGACCCAGACCACTCAGGCTCCAATGACCCTGGCTGCCGGTGAAGTCACCAAGGCTAAAGAAGCTACTTCCGATACCTGGATCACCACCAAAGTCAAAAGCGACCTGGTAACCGAAAAAGGCATTCCTGGCACCGACATCAAAGTTGAAACCAACAAAGGCGTGGTTTCCCTGTCTTCTGACGTCGCGATCACCGAAGCTCAGAAAACCACCGCTGTGAACATCACCAAGAAAATCAAAGGCGTGCAAGCGGTCTCCGCTGACGGCCTGAAAGCCCAGTAAGGCAAGACTTCTCGCCTGGACCGGGAGAAGACGCGACAGGCGGGCCGAGCAATACGTCTGCCGCACTTTAGAGTTCATGCGACCGGCCACACGGAATGTGGCCATTACAGGCCCCGGCATTCATGTCGGGGCCTGTTCTATTTCAGGGGCCGGAAAAAGGCGCGGAAGGTCAGTTGCCGCGCTTGCTGTTGATCTGTTTCAGGCGATTGCCTTCAAAACGCAGGTATTGATACATGCCGTTGTTGGGGCCGTAAGTCCATTCCTCGACCTGAAACTCTTCACGACGGTTGGCGCTGCGTTTGTAACCGAGCAGATCGCGACCGACCGGCTCGCCACATTTTTGCAGCACCTCGCTGGCGCGGTCGCCAAGGCTCACCAACTGGCTGCCGCAGCGCAGGGTATCGGACGCCGCAGCCTGGCTGGCGAGAAATACCAGCCCCAGTGCAGCCAGCCACTTTGGGTTCATCACTCGGCATCCAGATGCATTTGTGTCACTACCCGGCCGTCGCTTTCCGCTTCGCCGAGGTTGGCGTCGATGAAGTACACACGATCGTCCGCCAGTTGGCCCTTGTCTACCAGGTAATCCTTGATGCTGCTGGCACGGTCCTGACCGAGCTGGCGCAGCAGCACGTCGCTGGAGCTCCAGAACTTGATCACGTCGGCGCGCATTTTCGCGGTGCGTTCTTCCTTGCCCAGGTCCTTCCACTCGGCCGGTGGCTGGGTTTTCAGGCGGGTGCGATAGATGCCCTCGAGCAGTGGGCCTTTTTCGTTATCCGGGACCTGGATCAGCGAAGCCTGCGCCGGCACCTTGTCGCCACGGCGCTGGAGCATCTTGTAGTAGTTGTACTGGTATTCACGTTCCAGGCGCTGTTCGGCGAGCAACGGGCCATCACTGCTTTTTGCCGCCGTGCCTTCGATTTCCAGGCGCAGGGCCGGACGTTCCTTCAGCGCTTGCGACAACTTCACCAGCGCCGCTTCGGCGTCTTTGCTCAGGTCGCTGGAACCCGGTGCAAAGGACACGGTGCCGAGGTCTTCCGACCCGCCACCGCTGACCAGACCGCCAATCAGCTTGAACGGTGCGGCGGCAGCCTTGACGATCAGGTTGCGCAGGGTCTGCCAGACAATCGGCATCACGCTGAATTGCGGATTGTTCAGGTCACCAGTGACCGGCAGTTCGATGGAAATCTTGCCGTCGACGTCCTTGAGCAGGGCGATCGCCAGTTTCAGCGGCAGGCTCACGGCATCCGGGCTGTCGACTTTCTCACCCAGTTGCAGCTGCTCGACCACCACTTTGTTCTCGGCCTTGAGCTGGCCTTTGGTGATCAGGTAATGCAGGTCGAGGTTAAGTCGGCCCTTGCGGATCCGGTAGCCGGCGAACTTGCCGGAGTAGGGCGTCAGGGTGGTCAGTTCGACCCGTTTGAAACTGGTGGCGATGTCGAGGCTGGCCATCGGGTCGAACGGGTTGACCGCGCCTTTGATGGTCACCGGCGCATAGCGGTCGACCTTGCCCTTGATGTCGACGCTGGCCGGTTTCGCCTGACGGCTGTCGATGGTGCCGATCTGGCCGTTGAGTTGCTGGACCGCCGTGGCGAAGTTGGGGGTCAGGCTGAAGTCGGCGAAGTTGGCCGAGCCGTCGTTGATCGCGATGCCGCCGATGTGAATACCCAGCGGTTTGTCATTGCTCGCCGGTTTCGCCGCGGCGGTCTTCGCCCCGGAATCGGCCGGCTGCGGAATGAGCAGGTCGTCGATGTTGGTGG
The DNA here is from genome assembly GCF_052046055.1 of Pseudomonas sp. 22082. Lineage (NCBI taxonomy): Bacteria > Pseudomonadati > Pseudomonadota > Gammaproteobacteria > Pseudomonadales > Pseudomonadaceae > Pseudomonas > Pseudomonas sp. 22082. The sequence continues at coordinate 37,946 of NZ_JBQEQB010000019.1, read as the reverse complement.
TGCGATCATCGTTGATCATGAACCGCGCATACGGCTGGAACAGGTTGACCCTGTCGATCGACAGGCTGTCGCCATGTTGATAGTTCAGGCCTTCGACCACCACTTGCTGCCACTTCAGGAAGTCGCGGGTTTTCAGGGTGTCGAGGGTGTGCAACTGATCGATCTGAGCACGACCGGTGACGCTGAGGGCCAGCGGGTCAGTGCTTTTCAGGTTCACTTTCAGGTCGCTGCCGAGCATGCCGCTGCGCAGTTCGAGACGAATGAACGGGTTGATGTAGGACTGGGCGACCCGCAGATCGATGTCCTCGGTTTTCACGTTGAGCTGTGCGGTGACCGGCGCCAGGTTGACCACGCCATCGGCGCTGATCTTGCCTTGCTTGCCCAGCCCGGTGTCGAGCCTGAGGTTGAAGGGCGAGCCGTTGAGGCTGTCGAAATTCTGCAGATCGACGTTCAGCGGCGTGACATCCAAAGTGACTTCCGGCTTCGCCGAACGGTCGGCCAGATGCACTTTGTAGTCACGCAGTTGCACGTCCGTGATCAACACTTGCCACGGTTTGCTCGGCGCGGTCGGCTCCGGTTTCGGCGAGTCGGCGGCGGCCGGGGTGGTTTTCGGTTCCGCCGCAGCTTTGGCGGCAGGTTTCGACGGCTGGCTGGCGAACAGTTTTTGCCAATCCAGTTGGCCGTCCGCTTCCAGGGCTGCCCAGGTTTCCAGTTTCTGACTGCGGATCTTGCCGACCACCACTTGCTGCTTGGCCAGGTCCACCGTGGTGTCGCTGACGTCGAGACGCTCGAGTTTCGCCAGCGGGCGTCCGTCCGGCGCCTTGATGGCGAACGGCGCGATATTGACCGCCACGTTGCTCAGCAGCAGTTCGGTTTCCTTGGACAGGTTGAGCTTGTAGTCGGTGCTCAGGCTGACGACCCCGTTTTCCAGCACCAGTGGCACGGCATCACGCACGTAGGGCCAGAAGGCCTTCATCTGGCCGTCGGTGATCTTGAGCGTGCCTTCGGAGGCGATCGGGATCAGGCTGAAGTTGCCTTTCCAGTCGATCTGCCCACCGGCCGGGCCGATCGCGACGAGGGTCATGTCGGCGTTGTCTTCGGGCAGGGTGCTGAGGTTTTTCAGCTCGAAGTCGAGCTTGTCGTAGAGAAACTCGATCGGCTCGCTGGGCCGCGCATCCACAAAATGCAGATTGCCGCCGGCCAGCTGGATCCGGTCGATGCGCAGCGGAAACGGTTTGGCGTCGGGATCGGCCGGGGTGGGCTCGCTGGCCGGGAGCTTGAACAGACCGAGGAGGTTGAGCTGACCGTCCTTGGCGAACAGGATCTCGGTCCTGGATTTTTCCAGTTCGATGTCGGACAGATGCAGGGCTTTGGTCCACAGGCTGTCGAGTTGCAGATTGGCATACAGACGTTCGAAGCCGACCTGTTCCTTGCCCGGCTCGCCGATCACCAGGCCCCACAGCGTGAGTTCAAGGCTGAACGGGTTGAGTTCGATACGTTGCAGATGCGCCGGCACCGTGGCGTAGTTGGCCAGTTGCTGATTCACCACCCTGAGCGCAATGCCTGGCAAAATCAGGAACCCCAGCAGGCTGTAGAGGGCCAGGGCAGTCAACAGGGCGCCAATCGCGCGAATCAATCCTTTGGGCATGTGCGGCTTCATCTGTCTGAGTCGGAGTGCCTTGGAGTATGGCACGCGATTCCGGTTCCGAAGCAATTGCCCATGCTCAGGATTGTTCAGATATTTCCGTGGGAAATTTCCTTGGCAACGCTTAGAGCTGAAGGATCAGGGTCTTCAGCGGTGGCTGCTGATCCAGCGACGGGAAGTCGCGGCCCGGGGTCATCACGCTCCATTCACGCACCGGCCGCCCGGCTTTTTCCGCGCAGCGCAGCACCTGTTCGCGCCAATCGTCCATGCTGACTTTCGCCAGATTGTTGCAGCAGATCAGCACGCCATTTTCGGCGGTGGTCAGCAGGGCGGGTTTGAGCAGGCTTTGATAATCGCGCAGCAGGTCGACGGTGCCGAACGCGCTCTTGGCCCACGCGGGTGGGTCGAGCAGCACCAGATCGTACTGGCGCTGTTCGAGGCGTTGATAGCTCGGCAGTTTCTGCCCGCGACGCTGGCTGATCGGCAGGCCGGCCAGTTGGCGGATGGCCGGGAAGTAGTCGGACTGGATGAATTCCATGGTCGGCAGGTGCGGATTGAGCTGGCCGTTCTCGCGGCCGACTGCCAGATTGCCCTCGGCGAAATCCAGGTTGCACACCTCGCGCGCACCGCCGGCCGCCGCGCTGAGACCGACCCCGCAGGTATAGGCGAACAGGTTGAGCACACTTTTGCCCTTGGCGTGATCCTTGACCCAGCCGCGGGTGTTGCGCAGGTCGAGGAACAGCAGCGGATCCTGCCCGGCGTGACGTCCGCGCACGCGATAGTTCAAGCCCCATTCGTGGCCGACCAGATCGGCCAGCGCGGCGTCGTCGGCGCGGTAGACGCTGTCTTCACGATCGATCCGTGAGTTGCCACGGGAGCGGTCGTTGTAGACCAGCAGGGTTTCCAGGCCCAGGGTCTGGTCAACCATGGTGTGCAGTTGCAGCAGGTCTTCACGCGCCAGGGTCTGGTGGAAGCTTTGCACCATCAGTTGCGGGCCGTAGCGGTCGATGGTCAGGCCGCCGGCGCCTTCCTGGCTGCCGTGGAACAGCCGATAGCAGTCGGTGCCCTGGCGGTGCAGTTCGGCGAGCAGATCCTGGCGTTGATCGAGAGCGGCGCGCAGCGCCAGGTTCAAGGAAGACATGCGGGCGCCTTGCTGGAGGGAATCGGGGCGCGGGAGTTTAGCAGTTTGGCAGGCACTCGAGGGGTTCCCATCGCGAGCAGGCTCGCTCCCACANCTTGTGGAAGCGAGCCTGCTCGCGATGCGTTTGCGGTCTTACTGGTTCAAGCGTTTATCGATCAAGCCCTGCACCACGCTCGGATCCGCCAGCGTCGAGGTGTCGCCAAGGCTGTCGAGTTCGTTGCAGGCGATCTTGCGCAGGATCCGCCGCATGATCTTGCCCGAGCGGGTCTTCGGCAGGGCCGGGGCCCACTGGATCAGGTCCGGTTTGGCGAAGCTGCCGATTTCCTTGCTGACGTGGGCCAGCAGTTCTTTCTTCAGTTCATCGCTGGGCTCGGTGCCGTTCATCGGAGTGACGAAGGCATAAATCCCCTGGCCTTTGACGTCGTGTGGATAGCCGACCACAGCGGCCTCGGCGATGCTGTCGTGCAGCACCAGCGCGCTCTCTACCTCGGCGGTGCCGATGCGATGGCCGGAGACATTGATCACGTCGTCGATGCGCCCGGTGATCCAGTAATCGCCGTCCTCGTCACGGCGGGCGCCGTCGCCGGTGAAGTAGTAACCGGGGTAGGGCTTGAAGTAGGTGTCGACCATGCGCTGCGGATCGCCGTAAACGCGGCGGATCTGCGCCGGCCAGCTCGACTTGATCGCCAGCACGCCACTGCCGGCACCCTGGATTTCCTTGCCGTGTTCATCGAGCAGCACCGGTTGTACGCCGAACATCGGTTGGGTGGCGCAGCCCGGTTTGATCCGCTGGGCGCTGACCAGCGGGCTGAGCATGATGCCGCCGGTTTCGGTCTGCCACCAGGTATCGACAATCGGGCAACGCTGTTCGCCGACTACGTTGAAATACCATTCCCACGCTTCCGGGTTGATCGGCTCACCGACACTGCCGAGCAATCTGAGGCTTTGCCGCGACGTTTCCTGCAACGGCCCGGCGCCTTCACGCATCAGGGCGCGCAGGGCGGTGGGGGCGGTGTAGAAGATGTTGACCTTGTGTTTGTCGATCACCTGCCAGAACCGCGAAGTGCTCGGGTAGCTCGGCACGCCTTCGAAAATCAGGGTGGTCGCGCCATTGGCCAGCGGGCCGTACACGATATAGCTGTGGCCGGTGACCCAGCCGACGTCGGCGGTGCACCAGAACACTTCGCTGTCGCGGTAATCGAGCACGTACTTGAAGGTCATTGCCGCTTGCAGCAGGTACCCGCCGGTGGTGTGCAGCACGCCCTTGGGCTTGCCGGTGCTGCCGGAGGTGTAGAGGATGAACAGCGGATCCTCGGCGTCCATCGGTTCCGGCGGGCAATCGTCGCTGACGTCGCGCACGGCCTGGTGATACCAGAGGTCGCGGCCTTCGACCCAGTCGACGTTGTTCTGGGTGCGCTCGACCACCACGACGGTGCTGACATTCGGGCAACTCTGCAGGGCCTTGTCGACATTCTGTTTCAGCGGCACGAATTTGCCACCGCGCACGCCCTCGTCGGCGGTGATCACGGTGCGGCAGTCGGCGTCGAGAATGCGGTCGCGCAGGGAGTCCGGAGAAAAACCGCCAAACACCACCGAATGAATCGCGCCGATCCGCGCGCAGGCGAGCATCGCGTAGGCCGCTTCGGGGATCATCGGCATGTAGATGCACACCCGGTCGCCTTTTTTAACGCCACGGCTCTTCAGCACGTTGGCCAGGCGGCAGACATGGTGATGGAGTTTGCTGTAGGTGATTTGTGTCGATTCGGCGGGGTCGTCGCCTTCCCAGAGGATGGCGGTCTGATCGCCGCGCTTTTCCAGATGGCGATCGATGCAGTTGTAGCTGACGTTCAGCTTGCCACCGGCAAACCAGGCGGCTTCGCCGGTCTTCAGGTCATAGCGCTGGACGGTCTGCCACGGCGTGCTCCAGTCGAGGAAGCGGGTGGCCTGTTCGGCCCAGAAGGTACTGGGGTGTTCAATCGATTCGCGGTACAGGCGCTGGTAGTCGTCCTGACTCAACTGTGCAGCCCGGCGGACGGCATCGGCTTTGGGGAACGTGCTGATATCGAACATGACGGTTCCTTATTCTTGTTGTGCGACAAGGATAAAGATGCGCCGAGAGCGGGGAGGGTTCAATACCTGTAAACAAACACCCCCTCATGGCGAGGGGGTGTGTTCGGGGCTGGATCAGCCGCGGTGACGGCCGCGGAAGTAGTTGATCAGGCCTTGGGTGGACGCGTCTTCGGCGGCGGTTTCTTCGCTGCCGACCAGACGGTTGTACACGCCCTTGCCCAGTTCCTTGCCCAGTTCCACGCCCCACTGGTCGAAGGCGTTGATGCCCCAGACCACGCTTTGCACGAAGACTTTGTGTTCGTACATCGCCACCAATGCGCCGAGACGACGCGGGCTGATGCGCTCGACCACGATGGTGTTGCTCGGACGGTTGCCCGGGATCACCTTGTGCGGTGCGAGTTTCTGCACCTGGTCTTCGCTCATGCCCTTGTCGCGCAGTTCCGCTTCGGCTTCCGGCAGGGTCTTGCCGAGCATCAGCGCCTGGCTCTGCGACAGGCAGTTGGCGTACAGCCATTGATGATGGTCGGAGACCGGGTTGAAGCTGACGATCGGCACGATGAAGTCGGCCGGGATCAGTTGGGTGCCCTGGTGCAGCAGCTGGTGGTAGGCGTGCTGACCGTTGCAGCCGACGCCGCCCCAGATCACCGGGCCAGTGTCGGTCGACACTGCGGTGCCGTCCTGACGCACGCTCTTGCCGTTGGATTCCATGTCCAGCTGTTGCAAGTGCTTGGTGATGTTACGCAGATAGTGGTCGTACGGCAGGATCGCATGGCTTTGCGCGCCCCAGAAGTTGCCGTACCACACGCCGAGCAGGGCCAGCAGCACCGGCATGTTCTGTTCGAACGGCGCGCTCTGGAAATGCTGGTCCATGGTGTAGGCACCGGACAGCAGTTCCTTGAAGTTGGACATGCCGATGGCCAGCGCGATCGGCAGGCCGATGGCCGACCACAGCGAGTAACGACCGCCGACCCAGTCCCACATCGGGAAGATGTTTTCTTCGCGGATACCGAAGGCCACGGCTGCCGCGTTGTTGCTCGATACGGCAATGAAGTGGCGATACAGCTCGGCTTCAGAACCGCCCTGGGCCAGGTACCAGGCGCGTGCGGCCTGGGCGTTTTTCAGGGTTTCGAGGGTGTTGAACGATTTCGACGAAACGATGAACAGCGTGGTCTCGGCGCGCAGTTTTTGTGTCAGTTCGTGGAACTCGCTGCCGTCGATGTTCGCCAGGTAATGGCAACGCACGCCTTTCTGGGCGTAGGACAGCAGGGCTTCGGAAACCAGTTCAGGGCCGAGGAACGAGCCACCGATGCCGATGTTCACCACGTCGGTGATCGGCTTTTCGGTGTAACCGCGCCACAGACCGTCGTGGATGCGGCCCACGAGATCGGTGATCTGGTTCAGCACCTTGTGTACTTCAGGCATCACGTTGACGCCGTTGACCGACAGCTTGTCGCCGACCGGGCGACGCAGGGCGGTGTGCAGCGCCGGGCGGCCTTCGGAGGAGTTGACGATTTCGCCGTCGAACAGGGCCTTGATCGCGCCTTTGAGATCGACTTCGTTGGCCAGACCCACCAGCAGGTTGCGGGTCTCGGCGTTGATCAGATTCTTCGAATAGTCGAGAAACAGTCCGCAGCTGCTGAGAGTGAACTGATTGAAGCGCTGCGGATCGGCGTTGAAGGCTTCGCGCATGCTGAAATCCTGCATGGCTTGGCGGTGATCTTTCAACGCTTGCCAGGCAGGCAGAGCGGTAACGTCATGAGGAGTGCGGTAGTACGCCATCGCTGCGGTTTTCCTTTTTACTTGAACGGCCTTTTGAACTCTGAAAAGACCTCCCCGCCATGTTTGGGCGAGGGGGCAACTGCGTCGACACGATTACCTTGGCGCAGGGCGAATACAGTAAACCCAGCGCCGCGATCTGTCTTGGCTTTGTCTGACCTGTTTTCGGTACTTTTTTAACATTGATAACAGACGGGGCCGACAGACGGCGAGTAATGCGAGCAAGTCCGTGCTTTTGCGCGCAGTGGAACGGCGGGCAGTTTGCCCGATGGTCAGGTGCTCAGCAATACAGTCTGGAAGTGGGTACAGACGCTGTGGGAGCGGGGTTGCTTCCACAGCGTCTGCCGGTGTTCAGGCGGGGGTATCGAGATTCAGATGCAGGTTGTCTATCAACCGGGTGGTGCCGAGGAAGGCCGCGACCAGAATCACCAGATCGCGATCCTCTGCCGTTGCCGGACGCAGGGTCAGGGCGTGGCGAATTTCCAGGTAGTCAGGACGCAGGCCGGCGGCTTCCAGTTGCTGGCGTTGCGCCTGGATCAGGGCAGGGAAGTCGCGCTCGCCCTGCTTGATCGACTCGGCAATGCTGCTCAGGCTGCGATAGACCACCGGCGCCACGGCGCGCTGTTCTTCATTGAGGAAACCGTTGCGCGAGGACAGCGCCAGACCGTCGGCGGCGCGTACGGTCGGCTCGCCAATGATCTGGATTGGCATGTTCAGGTCGTGCACCAGCGCGCGGATCACTGCCAGTTGCTGGAAGTCTTTCTGGCCGAAGATCGCCAGGTCTGGCTGGACCATGTTGAACAGCTTGCTGACCACCGTCGCCACGCCTTCGAAATGCCCCGGACGGCTGGCGCCGCACAGGCCTTCGGACAGTTGCGGCACGCTGACCCGGGTCTGACCGGCCATGCCGTCGGGGTACATTTCCTCGACGGTCGGGGCGAACAGCAGATCGCATCCGGCTTCCAGCAGTTTTTCCTGATCCGCCGCGAGGGTGCGTGGGTACTTGTCGAGGTCTTCGCCGGCGCCGAACTGCAGCGGGTTGACGAAAATGCTCGCAACCACGAAGTCCACGCGCTGGGTGGCCTTGGTGATCAGCGCGATGTGGCCGCTGTGCAGGTTGCCCATGGTCGGCACGAAGCCGATGCGCTTGCCTTCACTGCGGGCGCGCGCCACGGCGGCGCGCAGTTCACGTACGGTTTTGACGGTGTTCATGCAGAGAATCCGTGTTCGATCCCGGGGAAAGTGGTGGCTTTGACTTCACTGACGTAAGCCTTCAGCGCGGACTGGATGCTGTCCTGACCCTGCATGAAGTTCTTCACGAACTTCGGCACGCGGCCGCTGATCGACAGGCCGAGCATGTCGTGCAGTACCAGCACCTGACCGTCGGTGTCGCTGCCGGCGCCAATGCCGATCACCGGAATCTTCACGGCCTGGCTGATTTCAGCTGCCAGTTCGCTCGGCACGCATTCGAGCAGCAGCATGGCTGCACCGGCCTGCTCCAGCGAGATCGCGTCGGCGCGCATCTGGCGAGCCTGGTTTTCGTTGCGACCCTGCACTTTATAGCCACCGAGAATGTTCACGGCTTGCGGGGTCAGGCCCATGTGGGCGCAGACCGGCACACCGCGCTCGGCCAGCAGGCGGATCGAGTCCGCCAGCCACAAGGCGCCTTCGACCTTGACCATGTGCGCGCCGGCCTGCATCAGCAGGGCGCTGTTGGTCATGGTTTGTTCGAGGGTGGCGTTGGCCATGAACGGCAGGTCGGCCAGGATCAGGGCATCAGAGTTGCCGCGTTTGACGCTGGCAACGTGGTAGGCCATTTCTGCGGTGGTCACTGGCAGGGTGCTGTCGTGACCCTGCAGGACCATGCCGAGGGAGTCGCCCACCAGCAGCACTTCGACACCGGCCTCGTTGCAGGCGTGGGCGAAGGTCGCGTCATAGCAGGTCAGCATGGTGATCTTTTCACCTTTCTGCTTGAGGCTCTGGAGCGTGGTCAGGGTGATGGCTGGCATGTAAGAAATCCTCGTTCAGGCGCTTTGGAAACTACTGCGAGTAACGCGCGTGATTCGTCATCTATTCAGGCGCACGCTCTTTTGTCGTGCTTATAAGGCCTGGATTGCGCCCTTGTATGCCGGGTTGGCGGCAGCGGGACGCCTATAGTCGTGATGAGGCCTCAGGAAGTCAATTGCATGTGTTACCGCATTGTTACGAGGGGAGTGTTACCGGCGTTACTGATGCGATTCAGCGGGCCGGGGGGCCTGATCTGCGGTTTTTTTGTCCGACAAAAACCGGGATTTGGACAGGTCGATGTGGGAGCGGGCTTGCTCGCGAAGGCGTCGTGTCAGTCAGCATCTTATTGAGCTGATACACCGCATTCGCGAGCAACCCCGCTCCCACAGGGGATAGATGTCAGGGGTGGGGAAGGCGTTCGAGGCCGACGAACGGGCAGGCGGCGAGAAGATCCGCAAGAGTGCGGCCATCGGCCAGACGCAGATCATCGGGAGCCAGTTCGGCCAGGGGATAGAGAACGAACGCGCGTTCCTGCATGTGGTAATGCGGGACTTTCAGGCGCGGTTCGTCGATCAGGCGATCACCGAACAGCAGAATGTCCAGATCCAGCGTGCGCGGGCCCCAGCGCTCCAGGCGTTCGCGGCCCTGATCGTTTTCGATCGCCTGCAAGGCATCGAGCAAATCCAGCGGGGCGAGCGCGCTGTCGAGCGCGGCAACCGCGTTGGTATAACGCGGTTGCCCCGGCAGCAGGGAGTCGCTTTGGTAGAAGGCAGACACGCCGACCAGTTCGGTATCGGGCAATTGCCCCAGCGCGTCGACCGCGCTGCGCAGTTGTTCGGCCGGGTCAGCCAGGTTGCTGCCCATGCCGATGTAGATGCGCTCCATGCCTTATTCGCCCGTGGCGCTCGGTGCGCCGGCACGTTTGCGTTTGGAACCGCTGCTGCGACGACGCTTGCGCGGTGCGCCGCTGGCGTCATCACCCTTGCCGCTGAGGTCACGGATCATGTCGCGACGTTCGCTGTCGTTGGCGTCCTGATAATCGGTCCACCATTCGCCCAGGCCATCGGTCTGCTCGCCAGCGCTTTCACGCAGCAGCAGGAAGTCGTAGCCGGCGCGGAAGCGCGGATTGTCCAGCAGCAGGTCGGCGCGTTTGCCGCTGCGGCGTGGCAGGCGTTCCTGCATGTCCCAGATCTCGCGGATCGGCATGGTGAAGCGTTTTGGAATCGCGATGCGCTGGCACTGTTCGGCGATCAGTTCGTGAGCGCCTTCCTGCATCGCCGGAATCGGCGGCATGCCGCGCTCTTGCAGACGCAACACGCGGGCCGGCAGGGCTGGCCACAGCAGGGCGGCAAACAGGAACGCCGGGGTCACCGGTTTGTTCTGCTTGATCCGCAAGTCGGTGTTGGTCAGTGCTTCGCTGATCAGCGTGTGGGTGTATTCCGGGTTGTGTTCCAGCGCATCGGCACTGGCCGGGAACAGCGGCGCGAACAGTTGCAGGTCGACCAGCATCTCGAAGGTGATGGCGCCGTGACCGGAGAGGAACAGCTTGAGCACTTCCTCGAACAGGCGGGCTGACGGAATCTCGCGCAGCATCGGTGCCAGCTCGCGGATCGGCTGGACGGTGTGCTTTTCGATACCGAAATTGAGCTTGGCGGCGAAACGCACGGCCCGCAGCATCCGCACCGGGTCTTCCTGGTAACGTTTCTTTGGGTCGCCGATCAGGCGGATCAGGTGGTTGCGGATGTCGTGTACGCCGTTGGCGTAGTCGAGGATGCGCTCGCTGACCGGATCGTAATACAGGGCGTTGATGGTGAAGTCGCGGCGCTGCGCGTCTTCTTCCAGGGTGCCGTAAACGTTGTCACGCAGAATGCGCCCGCTCTCGTTGCGCGAGGACTGGTTGCTGTCTTCGTCGTCTTCGTTTTGCGGGTGATTGGCGCGGAAGGTCGCGACTTCAATGATTTCGCGGCCGAAATGGATGTGTACCAGCTTGAAGCGGCGGCCGATGATCCGCGCATTGCGGAATTCGGCGCGGACCTGCTCGGGGGTGGCGCTGGTGGCGACGTCGAAGTCTTTGGGCGTGATGCCCAGCAGCATGTCTCGCACGCAACCGCCAACCAGGTAGGCCTGGTAGCCGGCGCCCTGCAGACGTTCGACGATGTTGACCGCATACCGGCTGAATTGCGCCTTTTGCAGCGAATGTTGGCCGCTGTTGAGGACTTCAGGCGTGCTACGGATGTGTTGCGTACGACGCAGGGGAGTTCGGAATGACTGGAACAGCTTCTTCAGCATGGGATGCACTGTTTGAAGGAATGTTCGGCCATACCAGAGAATGACCGCATGATGGGCCGGGATTCTAGCATTTAGTCGAGGGATGGTGTAGGACGCTGCCGTTTTGCGCTGCAAGCCGCGGGCTAGAGGGGTGTGGGAGTGTGGTGGAGGAGAGATTTACCGTAAGGGAGAAACTACAAGGGGAGCCGAAGCTCCCCAAGAAGTAGTTGCGTGCTCTTTTTATTATTGATTCGGGCTTCTTGTTTTTGTTGAGTGCCCTCGCCATGAAGCTTTTCCTTCATGACCCTCCCAATCGGGAGCCAAGAGCAAACGGATTGCTTTGGTCGCTGTGTTGCAGTGATCTTGCGATCCAACCAGTACAGGCTCTGTCTTAAGACAGTTTTTGTTGTTCTCGGCCTGGTCGTGGGGCTAGCCCCAAATACAACGCCTCTCCAAAAGAATCAGTTAGCTGCGCCTCTCGCCGTCTTGTTTTTATTGTGCGTGAGTCGATTCGTCTTATTTTTATTGTCTTGTGCATTGCTTGTTATTGTTCTTGTACCAAACATATAGCAGGTGCCGTGCCAACTTTTGCGAACCCCAATAAAACAAGGGGTTAGGTCGATATAACCGTTTTCGCAGGGCGAAAAAAAGCCGGGGTTTCGTTACCGATAACCCCGGCTTCTGTTACGTGAAAAGACTGAGGTAACAGTTTTTTCACTTCTTTAGCGGTTACCCGCACATTCGACAGGTAACGTTCAGCTCTCGCTGGCGACCCCGGTCTTGCGCCGCGGAATGCCCAGACGCTGACGGCGTTCCCACAGGCATTTGCGACTGACGCCCAGTTTGCGCGCCAGTTCGGTCTCGGTCATGTGGTCCTGATGCTCGAGCACGAAATGCTGGAAGTAGTCTTCCAGTGACAGGTCTTCGGTCGGTTCGTGGCTGCTGTTGCTGGCGTTACCGGACTGTTGAGCCGGCAGGCCGATGAATTCGTCGTCCTCCAGATCGCCCAGTTCGATGTCGATGCCCAGCAGGTCGGCAGAAATTTCCGGGCTTTCGCTCAGAATCACCGCGCGCTCGACGGCGTTTTCCAGCTCCCGCACGTTACCCGGCCAGGAATAGTGCCGGATCGCCTGTTCGGCATCGGCGGCAAATTTCAGGTCGGTGCGGTTGATACGCGCGCTCTGACGAGCGAGGAATGCATTGGCGATTTCGTTGACGTCGGCGCCGCGCTCGCGCAGGGCCGGCAGTTTCAACGCGATCACGTGGAGGCGGTAGTACAAGTCTTCACGGAACTGGCCGATTTTCGCCAGGCTCTTGAGGTCACGGTGGGTCGCCGCGATCAAGCGGACATCGACTTTTTGTGACTGGACCGAGCCCACCCGGCGAATTTCGCCTTCCTGCAACACGCGCAGCAGGCGAGCCTGGGCTTCCAGTGGCAACTCGCCGATTTCGTCGAGGAACAGCGTGCCGCCGTCTGCCGCTTCCACCAGACCGGCGCGACCGGCGCTGGCACCGGTGAACGCACCTTTCTCGTGACCGAACAGTTCGGACTCGATCAGGCTTTCCGGAATGGCGGCGCAGTTCACCGAGATCATCGGCGCCTTGGCGCGCTTCGACAGGTTGTGCAGGGCGCGGGCCACCAGCTCTTTACCGGTGCCGGACTCACCCTGGATCAGTACGTTGGAATCGGTCGGCGCGACTTTACGGATCTTGCCGTAAAGATCCTGCATCGGCGGACACGAGCCGATGATACCGATTTCGCCGTTGCTGTTGTCGATGGCGGATTTGCCGCTGCCATTGGCCGGTTTGGCAGCAGCTGCCTCGCCGGCGGCAGGCGCCGATTGGCGATCACGCAGGATCCGCGCGACAGCCTGAAGCATTTCATCGTGGTCGAAAGGCTTGGCGATGTAGTCCACTGCGCCCATCTTCATCGAGTCGACCGCCGAGCGCAGGCTGGCGTAGCTGGTCATGATCAGCACCGGCGTGCCTTGGCCGAGCTTGATCAGCTCGGTGCCGGGAGCGCCCGGTAGTCGCAGGTCGCTGACGATCAGATCGAATGTGGGAATACTGAAGCGTTCTTGTGCTTCCTGCACTGAACCGGCTTCGCTGACCTGGTACTGGTTGCGTTCCAGCAGGCGGCGCAAGGCGGAGCGGATAATGGTTTCGTCTTCGACGATCAAAATGTGCGGCATTGATTCGATACTCTCGACGGTCTCAGTTCACAGCGGACGTCGCTTCGACATGGCGCGGCAATGTCACCCGGATACGGGTGCCGCGCTGGCTCTGAACATCAGCCGGGCTGTCGATGGTGATTTGTCCATAATGCTCTTCAACGATGGAATAGACCAGTGCAAGGCCCAGACCGGTGCCTTCGCCAGGATCCTTGGTGGTGAAGAAGGGTTCGAACAATCGGTCCATGATGCTCGACGGAATACCGCTGCCTTCGTCTTCGACGATCAGATCGACCGTGTGTTCGCCGGCTTCGCTCTTGACCCGCACCGCGCTGCCGGCAGGCGAGGCGTCGCGGGCGTTGGAGAGCAGATTGATCAGCACCTGGGCGAGCCGCTGCGGATCGCCTTCGACCCAGTGATCGGGATCGCACAGGTTGTAGAACTGGACTTCGAAATTGCGTCGGTTCAGGGCCAGCAGGCCGATGGCGTCCTGGGCGACTTCCGCCAGACAAACGGGCTCGTCACTGTGCTGATGGCTGCCGGCGTGTGCGAAGCTCATCAAGGACTGGACGATGCGTGACACGCGTTTGGTCTGTTCGAGGATCTGGCCGCTGATTTCCGTCAGCTCACCGTCCTCTTCGCGCTCTTCGCGCAGGTTTTGCGCCAGGCACGCGATGCCGGTGATCGGGTTGCCGATTTCGTGGGCCACACCCGCCGCGAGTCGGCCGATGCTGGCCAGGCGCTCGGAGTGCACCAGTTTGTCTTCGAGCATTTGGGTTTCGGTCAGATCTTCCACCAGCAACACCAGGCCGCTGTTGCCCGGTGCCAGCGGCTCGTCGATCGCCGCTTTGTGCAGGTTCAGCCAACGGGTCTGGCCGTCGAGGGCCAGATGTTGTTTGTGCAAATGCTCATCCGGCAGATGGATGAAGCCTTGCAGCAGGTCTTTCCACGGATTGGCGATGGTACTCAGGCGCGAGCCGACCACCCGTTGCGCAGCAATTCCGGTCAGCTCTTCCATGGCCTTGTTCCACATCAGGATCTCCTGATCCTTGGCCAGCGAGCACACGCCCATCGGCAGTTCCTGCAGGGTCTGGCGGTGGTAGCGGCGCAGGGCATCGAGTTCGGCAGCCAGACCGGTGAGGCGCGAGTGATAATCCTCGAGGCGGCTTTCGATGAAGTGGATGTCTTCGGTGACGTAGTTTTCACCGCCAGCCTTGTACGGCAGAAAGGTTTCCACCATGTCCTGGGCGACGCTCGGGCCCATCAGGCCGGAGAGGTTGGCTTCGATCCGGTCACGCAGGCGGCGCAAGGCATAAGGGCGGCGTTCGTCGAATGGCAGATAAAGGTCGCGCAGGGCCTGTTCGACTTCTTTCTGCGCAGCCTTGGCGCCCAGCGGCTTGGCCAGTTGCGTGGCGAATTCTTGCGGCGAGGCGGCGTGCAATTCGCGGCGTTGCGGGCGACGTACGTTGTCCACCGCGCAGGCTTCGGCGGCGCTGGCCTCTTCAGGGCTGGCATTGGTGAACAGCGAAATCAGCGTGAACATCAGGACGTTGGCCGCCAGCGAGGCGATGGCCGCCATGTGCCAACTGGTGTCGTCCAATACGTAAATCATGTTCAGCAGCGGAATGTAGAAACCTTGCAGGTTGCCGACCAGCGGCAAGAGCATGGTCACGACCCACACGACAATCCCCGCCAGCAGACCGGCGATGAAGCCACGGCGATTGGCGGTCGGCCAGTACAGCACCGAGAGCACACCCGGCAGGAATTGCAGGGTCGCAACGAAGGCAACGATGCCGAGGTTGGCCAGATCCTGCTCGGCGCCCAGCATCAGGTAGAAGCAGAAACCGGCCATGATGATCGCGACGATCAGCGCCCGGCGGGTCCATTTCAGCCAGCGATAGATGTTGCCCTCGGCCGGCGGCTGGTAGAGCGGCAGCACCAGATGGTTCAGGGCCATGCCCGACAGGGCCAGCGTGGTGACGATGATCAGGCCGCTGGCTGCCGACAGACCGCCGACATAGGCCAGCAACGCCAGCGACTTGCTGTTGGCGGCGATGCCGATGCCGAGGGTGAAGTATTCCGGATTGGTCGTGGCGCCGAGTTTCAGGCCGGCCCAGAGAATCAGCGGCACGGCCAGGCTCATTAACAGCAGGAACAGCGGCAGGCCCCAGCTTGCGCTGACCAGTGAGCGCGGGTTGAGGTTTTCAGTGAAGGTCATGTGATACATGTGCGGCATCACGATCGCCGAGGCGAAAAACACCAGCAGCAACGTGCGCCACGGGCCTTCCTGCAACGGCGTGTGCAGGGCGGCGAGGGCGGTCTGATTCTGCAACAGCCACAGTTCAAGCTGTTGCGGGCCGTCGAATACGCCGTATAGCGCGTAGAGGCCGACGCCGCCAAGGGCCACCAGTTTGATCACCGATTCGAAGGCAATCGCGAATACCAGCCCTTCGTGCTTTTCACGGGTGGCGATGTGACGGGAGCCGAAGAAGATCGTGAACAGAATGATCAGCGCACAGAATGCCAGGGCGACGCGATTCTGCACCGGTTCGCCGGTGAGGATGCCAATCGAGTCGGCCACCGCCTGAATCTGCAACGCCAGCAACGGCAAGACGCCGATCAGCATGAAAATCGTGGTCAGCGCACCGGCCCAGGTGCTGCGAAAGCGGAAGGCGAACAGGTCCGCCAGCGACGACAGTTGATAAGTGCGGGTGATCTTGAGGATCGGGTACAGCAGCACCGGCGCCAGCAGGAACGCGCCGGACACCCCGAGATAACTGGACAGAAAGCCATAGCCGTACTGATAGGCCAGACCCACCGTGCCATAGAACGCCCACGCGCTGGCGTAAACCCCCAGCGACAGGGTGTAGGTCAGCGGATGGCGAATGATCGCCCGCGGGATCATGCCCCGTTCACTGATCCAGGCCACGCCGAACAGCGCGGCCAGGTAGGCGGCGCTGATCAGCAGCATCTGGGTCAGGCTAAAGCTCATCGGCATCTTTTTGGCTCTGCAGGATGAAGGTCACGACAATCAGGATCAGCCAGAGCAGATAAGGGCGATACCAGGCGCCCGTCGCGTCGATCCACCAATCCATGATGGCGGGGGAGAACAGGTAGATCCCGACGACCAGAAGCAGGACCAAGCGATAGATGTACATCCCGGCCTCTCTTTTTTATGCGCGTGCCCGAAAACGTGCGGCGATGGTAACGGATGGGCGCGCCACTGCAAGTGTCGTCACAGCAGTTGCGCTTCGGGCAGGGTCAGTGTGCGCGGGATCTTCGTCGCGTCCCAGTGGGCACTACCCCATTTCAGCAGCTCTTGCGGCGAGGCGTGGGCCAGTTCGGGCCCCGGGTTTTGCCCCAATGCACGCAGGGCCCGCAGCAGCAATGGCGTGGCCTGATCGGCTTCCAGCGGTGGCGAGCGATAGGACTTGCCGAGCTTGTTGCCGTCCGGCTGGGTGATCAGTGGCAGGTGCAGGTAGCGCGGTTGGCGCAGGCCCAGCAGTTCTTGCAGATAGAGCTGGCGCGGCGTGGAGTCGAGCAGATCGGCGCCGCGCACGATGTCGGTGATGCCCTGCCAGGCGTCGTCCAGCACCACCGCCAGTTGGTAGGCGTAGAGGCCGTCGCGGCGGCGGATCACGAAGTCACCCACGTCGCGGCCCAGATGCTGGCGGTATTCGCCCTGCACCCGGTCGATGAAGTGGTATTCCAACTCCGGCACGCGCAGGCGAATCGCCGCGTCTTCCTGGCCATGGCCGGCATTGCGGCACAGTCCCGGATAAATGCCGTGGTATGGCTCCAATTGTTTGCGCGAGCAGGTGCAGGCGTAGGCGAGGCCGTGATTGAACAGGCTGTCGAGCACTTGCGCGTAGGCCTCGTGCCGATCGCTCTGGCGAACCATCTCGCCGTCCCATTCGAAGCCATAGCTTTCCAGCGCCTTGAGAATCGCCGCTTGCGCGCCTGGCTCTTCACGGGGCGGATCGAGGTCTTCCATGCGCACCAGCCAGCGACCGCCCACCGAGCGTGCGTCCAGATAAGAGGCCAGGGCGGCAACCAGCGAACCGAAGTGCAGGTGCCCGCTGGGGGTCGGGGCGAAGCGGCCAATATAGGCGGGGGAGGTGTTGGCAGTCATGAGGGCGATGTTACTTGAGAGTCAAAAACAGCAGAAACAAAAACGGAGCGTTCGCACGCTCCGTTTTTCGTTCAGGCCGGGATTATTTGCCGACCTGCTTTTCCTTGATTTCCGCCAGGTTCTTGCAGTCGACGCACATGTCGGCAGTCGGACGGGCCTCGAGGCGCTTGACGCCGATCTCGATGCCGCAAGAGTCGCACCAGCCGTACTCTTCGTCTTCGATCAGTTGCAGGGTCTTGTCGATCTTCTTGATCAGTTTGCGCTCGCGGTCGCGGGCGCGCAGCTCGAGGGCGAACTCTTCTTCCTGGCTGGCACGGTCGGCCGGATCAGGAAAGTTGGCCGCTTCGTCTTTCATGTGATCAACAGTGCGGTCGACTTCCTGCATCAAGTCGAGTTTCCACTTGGTCAGGATCTTGGTGAAGTGCGCACGCATAGGCGCGCCCATGTACTCTTCGCCCTCTTTAGGGACGTAAGGTTCGAAACCGCTGAGTGTCTGACTTGCCTGTTGCTTTGCTTGGGTGGGCATGAAATGGACCGCCTCTACTCTTGTAATCCATTGCGCAGGATTGCTCCATCACCGACACCTGCCGGCCCTGCGGCTGCAAGCGGGCGAACTTACCAGATCAATTCGACCCGCGCTACTCCCGGATGTCGAGCGCGTGGCCGATGGGGCTTGCAAATGTTTGCCAAGCCATGTCCGGCGGTGCTGCAAACCTGCTCAATCACTGATTTTAGTCAATCCTGGAGCGTACGCGCGGGGCGTTACAGTCCAGTGTTCTTGAGGCTGTGACCGCTGCGGGTTCTCGCTCGTTCCGGCAGATGGGTAGAATCGTTTCTTTTCCCTCGTTGAAGGAAGGCCAATGGCTCAGCCCTACAGTGCGCGCAGTCGTGCGATCGAACCGTTCCATGTCATGGCGTTGCTGGCGCGGGCCAATGAATTGCAGGCCGCCGGCCACGACGTGATCCACCTGGAAATCGGCGAACCGGACTTCACCACCGCCGAGCCGATCATTCGCGCCGGCCAGCAAGCCCTGACGGCGGGGAAAACCCGCTACACCGCGGCCCGTGGCATTCCCGAACTGCGCGAGGCGATTTCCGGTTTCTATCAAACGCGCTACGGCCTGAACCTCGATCCTCGACGGATTCTCATCACCCCCGGCGGTTCCGGGGCGTTGCTGCTGGCCAGTGCGTTGCTGGTGGATCCGGGCAAGCACTGGCTGCTGGCCGACCCCGGCTATCCTTGCAACCGGCACTTTTTGCGTTTGGTCGAGGGCGCGGCGCAGCTTGTACCGGTGGGCCCGGACGTGCGTTATCAGCTGACGCCGGACCTGGTGGCACGCCACTGGGACCACGACAGCGTCGGTGCGCTGGTTGCCTCGCCGGCCAACCCGACCGGTACGATTCTGACCCGCGATGAGCTGGCCGGATTATCCACAGCCATCAAGGCGCGTCACGGGCATCTGGTGGTGGACGAGATCTACCATGGCCTGACTTATGGCACCGACGCCGCCAGTGTGCTGGAAGTGGACGACAGCGCCTTTGTCCTCAACAGTTTCTCCAAATATTTCGGCATGACCGGGTGGCGCCTCGGCTGGCTGGTGGCGCCGGATGCCGCCGTCAGTGAGCTGGAAAAGCTCGCGCAGAACCTCTACATCAGCGCGCCAAGCATGGCCCAACACGCAGCGCTGGCCTGTTTTGAACCGGACACCATCGCGATTCTCGAAGAGCGCCGCGCCGAATTCGGCCGTCGCCGTGACTTTCTGCTGCCAGCATTGCGGGAGCTGGGCTTCAACATTGCCGTGGAGCCGGAAGGCGCGTTCTATTTGTATGCCGATATCAGCCAGTTCGGCGGCGATGCCTTCGCGTTCTGCCGGCATTTCCTCGAAACCGAACACGTAGCATTCACGCCGGGGCTGGATTTCGGCCGCTATCAGGCCGGTCATCACGTGCGCTTTGCCTACACGCAAAACCTCCCACGCCTACAGGAAGCGGTAGAACGTATCGCCCGTGGCTTGAAGAGCTGGCAAGGCTGATGCGCTTTCATCCTCCGCTCGAAGAAGGCCGATTGATCCGCCGTTACAAGCGTTTTCTCGCCGATATCGAAACCGTTGGCGGCGAATTGCTGACCATTCACTGCCCGAACACCGGTTCAATGCTCAATTGCCAGGTCGAGGGCGGGCAGGTCTGGTTCAGCCGCTCCACAGATCCGAAACGCAAACTGCCCGGCACCTGGGAAGTCGGCGAAACCCCGCAGGGACGGCTGTTTTGTGTCAACACCGGGCGCGCCAACGCTCTGGTCGAAGAAGCCTTGCAGGCCGGCGTCATCAGTGAGCTGAACGGTTTCACCGGGCTCAAGCGCGAAGTGGCGTACGGGCAGGAAAAGAGCCGGATCGATTTTCGCCTCGACTACCCGACGGGCTCGGCCTACATCGAAGTGAAGAGCGTCACTCTCGGTTTCGACGGTACGGCGATTGCGGCATTTCCCGATGCAGTGACCCAGCGCGGCGCCAAGCATTTGCGTGAGCTGGCGCATCTGGCCCGGGACGGGATTCGCGCGGTGCAGTTGTACTGCGTCAATCTCACGGGTGTCGAAGCGGTGCGCCCGGCCGAGGAAATCGACTCGGCCTACGCCGCTGCGCTACGTGAGGCGGTGGCGTGCGGGGTCGAGGTCCTGGCGTACGGCGTGCGGTTGAGCCATGAAGAGATGGTGATCGACAGGCGCCTGGACGTGCTGCTCAACGGTTAAACGTCGATCCACAGCCCTTGCGCGTCTTCATGACAAGGGATGGCCGTCAGCGATTGTCCGGCGCAGGGGCCGGCGACGCATTCTCCGTCTTCGATCAGAAACAGTGCGCCGTGGGTGGCGCATTGGATCAGGCTGTTGCTGGGGTCGAGAAACTGGTCGGGATGCCATTCCAGACCGACGCCCCGATGCGGACAGCGATTGAGATAGACATACGCCTGCCCCGCGCGGCGCACAGCCAACAGTTTTTTCCCGTCGATATCGAAACCGCGACTGCCGCTCTCAACCAGATCGGCGCCCGCGCAAAGAAACTTCATGGCTATCCTCAAGTGTCGGCTCGTGTCCGGATATGTCCGAGCTTGACGTTCAAATGCAAACAATTATCAAATGGCCGCCTTCGCCCGTGGCGAGGTGATCGCTGCCGAGGATACTTGGCCTGCCGTTCCGGTGCCCGGAAAAACCTTTCAAGGAAGCTGTCTATGCGCCTGAGTACCCGCGTTGCCGTGCTGTGTGTCGGACTTTTGGTCAGCCACCAGGCTGCAGCGGCCGAGTTGCCGCAACGTTGGGTCAGCGCCGGCGGTGCGTTGTCGGAGTGGGTCAGTGCGCTGGGCGGCGAGGCCAAACTGGTGGGCGTCGACACCACCAGCCAGCATCCGCAATCCCTCAAGTCCCTGCCGAGCATCGGCTACCAGCGCAGCCTGTCGGCCGAAGGCATCCTCAGCCTGCGCCCGGACATTCTGATCGGCACCGAAGAAATGGGCCCGCCGCCAGTGATCTCCCAGGTTCGCAGCGCCAAGGTGCGGGTGGAATTGTTCTCGGCTCAGCCGGATCTGCCGACGCTGGAGAAAAACGTTACTCATCTGGGGCAGTTGCTGGGGGCCGAAAGCCAGGCCGTGCAATTGCTGCACAGTTATCAACAGCAACTCGATGCTCAGAAGGCACGTGTGGTTGCGGTGCAATCAAAGCACAAAGCACCGGGCGTGCTGTTGCTGCTCGGCCATGCCGGCGGCAAACCACTGATCGCCGGCAAGGACACCGCCGCCGATTGGCTGCTGCAGCAGGCGGGCGGGCATAACCTCGCGACCCACACCGGTTACAAGCCGTTTTCCGTGGAATCCCTGGCCAGTCTTGATCCTGAAGTGCTGGTGTTCGCTGACCGTGCGCTGACCGGCGAGGCGGCAAAAGCGGCGTTGTTCAAGGAAAACCCGATCCTCAATTCCAGCCGTGCCGCCAAGACCGGCCGTGTGCTGGAGCTGGATCCGACGCTGCTGGTGGGCGGACTCGGGCCGCGTTTGCCGGCTGCGCTGAAGACTCTGTCTGACGATTTCTATCCGGCCTCGAGCGGCCAATGACCACCCTGGTCAAACCCCGTGGCTTGTTCATCGGCCTGATCCTGCTGTGTCTGCTGGCGATCTGGCTGTCTCTGGCATTGGGGCCGGTCAGTCTGCCGTTGTTCGATACCTTGCGCGCTGCCCTGCGCATGATCGGTGTGCCGCTGGCGCCGGACGGGCTGGAGCAGGCTGAACTGATTCTCGGGCAGATTCGTCTGCCGCGTACGATGCTCGGGCTGGCAGTCGGCGGCGTGCTTGCCCTGTCCGGTGTGGCGATGCAGGGGCTGTTTCGCAATCCGCTGGCCGATCCGGGGTTGGTGGGGGTCTCCAGTGGCGCGGCGCTGGGCGCGGCGGTGGCGATCGTCGGCGGCTCGTTTTTTGGCGGACTGCCAGAGTTGTTCGGGCCTTATCTGCTGTCGGTTTGCGCGTTTCTCGGTGGCCTTGGCGTAACTGCGCTGGTCTATCGACTCGGCCGCCGCAACGGGCAGACCAATGTGGCGACCATGTTGCTGGCGGGGATTGCCCTGACCGCGCTGGCCAGTTCGGCGGTGGGGCTGTTTACCTATCTGGCCGACGACGCCACATTGCGCACGTTGACGTTCTGGAACCTGGGCAGCCTTAACGGCGCGAGCTATGCGCGGTTGTGGCCGCTGCTGATCATCACTGCCGGTGTTGCACTTTGGCTTCCGCGTCGGGCGACGGCACTCAATGCATTGTTGCTCGGAGAGCCGGAAGCCGGGCATCTGGGGATCGATGTCGAGCGGCTCAAGCGCGAGCTGGTGTTCTGCACGGCGCTGGGTGTCGGTGCGGCGGTGGCGGCGGCAGGGATGATCGGTTTCGTCGGGCTGGTGGTGCCGCATCTGGTGCGCTTGCTCGCCGGGCCGGATCACCGGGTGTTGTTGCCGGCATCGGTGCTGGCCGGCGCCAGTCTGTTGCTGCTGGCGGATCTGGTTGCGCGGCTGGCGCTGGCGCCGGCGGAGCTGCCGATCGGTATCGTCACCGCATTCATCGGCGCACCGTTCTTCCTTTATCTGTTGCTGCGAGGGCGTGCCTGATGCTGCGTGCGCACAATCTGCACATCCGCCGTGGCCGCAAGACCGTTCTGGCCGACGTCAGCCTGCAACTCGAACCGGGCGAAGTGCTTGGCGTGCTGGGGCCCAATGGCGCCGGCAAAAGCACTTTGCTCGGCGCGTTGTGCGGTGAGCTGAGCGCACACGAAGGGGAGGTGCTGCTGGACGGTGAGGCATTGAGCCATTGGGGCGGCACTCAGCGCGCTCAGCGGCTGGCGGTGTTGCCGCAGGTATCGACCCTGGATTTTGCCTTTCGCGTTGAAGAAGTGGTCGGCATGGGGCGTCTGCCTTATCAGAGCGGGCGGGTGCGCGACGACGAAATTGTCGTTGACGCTTTGCGGGCGGCGGATGCCGGGCATCTGAGCGGTCGCAGTTATCTGGCGCTGTCCGGCGGCGAGCGTCAACGGGTGCATCTGGCGCGGGTGCTGGCGCAACTCTGGCCGGGGCAGGCGGGGCAGACTCTGCTGCTTGATGAGCCGACCTCGATGCTTGATCCATTGCATCAACACACGACGCTGCAAGCAGTGCGCGAATTTGCCGATCGCGGCGCGGCGGTGCTGGTGATCCTGCATGATCTGAATCTGGCGGCGCGCTATTGTGATCGCATCCTGCTGCTGGAAGGCGGGCGCCCGGTTGCGCTGGGCACGCCGCAGCAGGTATTGCGTCCGGAATCGTTGAAGGCGGTGTTCGGTCTGGAAGTGCTGGTGCAACAGCACCCGGAGCGCGGGCATCCGCTGATCATCGCCCGCTGATTTCGTCATCGAGGTGAGTGTATGCGCGGGATTTTGCTGTTGGCGGTGTTGTGGCTTGCAGGTTGCCAGCATGTTGCGGCGCCCCCGGTCGTGGGCGAGATCCGTGATTTGCGCAGCGGCGAGCATCTGACGGCGCAGCAATTACTGGCTCGGTTGAGCAGTCCATCGCAGGTGATTGTTGGTGAGCAGCATGACAACGCTGATCACCATGCCCTTCAATTGTGGCTGTTACAGAACCTGGAAAAGGCGCGGCCCCAGGGCAGTCTCCTGTTGGAAATGCTGACACCCGATCAACAGTCGCGGGTTGATGACGTACGACATGCGTCAGCGCCACCGGCTGATCTTCCTGCTGCATTGGCCTGGCAGGACGGTTGGGACTGGAATCTCTACGGCCCGATTGTGCGGTTCGCCCTGACGCAATCCTGGCCGTTGCTGGCGGCGAACCTCGATAACATCGAAATCCGCGCGTTCTATCGCGATCCTCCGGTTCTGAGCGGTGAGCGCAGCAATGCCAAATCTGTGAAAGAGACGCTGTTGGAGCAGATCGGCGATTCTCACTGCGGCTTGCTGCCGTCATCACAAATGCCGGCGATGCTGGCCGTTCAGCAACAGCGGGATCGGCGCATGGCCTCGCGTTTGCTGGCAGCGCCTGCGCCTGCCTTGTTACTGGCGGGTGCGTATCACGCGCGCAAAGATGTCGGGGTGCCGCTGCATGTGCTGGATCTGGGCGCGCCGCAAGCGCCGACGGTGTTGATGCTGGCGGAGCAGGGCAGTGGGGTTACGGCGGCGATGGCTGATTATGTCTGGCTCACCCCAGCCACGCCGAAACCGGATTATTGCGCGCAGATGCGTAAGCAGTTCGGCAAGGAATGACTTTTCCACAGGCAAAAAAAGACCCGGTAAAAACCGGGTCAAATAACCGTGATTAGCCTGATGAGGAGATAATCTGAGAGTCCGAACCAAGGGCTTTTCAGAATATCGACTGATCTCGCGATCAGTTGTGATAATCATAGCGATTCTCATTAGCGAGTCAACTGCTGTTTTTTCATTTCTGTCGTTTTGTCCCGGCAATGGCGTAAACGCCCCGTGAACAGGGCTTCAGTTCTGGCTGTTAAATCCCGTGAGCTGCTTGTTGAGCTGGTCGATACGCCGCGCCATGCTTTCGATCAGGCTGTGGGCGATTTTCGGATTGGTGCGGGTCATGCTCAGAAACTGATCGCCGGGAATCAGCATCACCGTGCTCGCTTCCCGGGTAATGACCGTTGCGTTGCGCGGTTCGCCAGTGAATACAGCCATTGCGCCGAAGATCTCATCCTTGGGCACATCGCCTACCTTGTGCCCATTAACAAAGGCTTCGGCGTGTCCTTCGATAATCACGAATACATGGTCAGCGACATCGCCCTGGCGTATCAGAACGTCTCCGGCCTCGACACGCTTGAACCCATTGGTGCTGCGAAACTCACGTGGCTTGAACTCGGCAACGGCGTGGGCCAGCAGCGCCATTTGCCCCAGCAGGTAGCGCAGAAACTGCTCCGAGCGAGATGAATCGCTATACACATGCTGAAACAAATCACTTCGTCGATAGGGCAGCAACGTCAGCGGGTTATCCGTGCCCAAGGCGCAATCAGCCCATTCCGGCCCCTGCTGCAGGCCGATGAGGTCCCCCTCATGCCAATAGAACAGACCGCGACCGCTCACTCTGCCGGTGATGACACCTTGCATGAGCAAGAACAATTGGTCGTCCGGCAAGCGTGTCAGCAAATCATCCGTGGCTTCCAGTTCCAGCGCCGGCCCGCACGGCGCCAGGCCTTCGAGCCATTGCGCAGGCAAGCTCTGCAAGTGGTTGATCAATGCATCGGCCTTGGCCGATTGTTCCCCGAGCAGGTACATGGCGGTCAGTGCCCGTCAGTTCTTGTGGCGAGAGGAAATGGCTTCCAACTGCTTGTTCAGCGCATCCTTGCGTTCGGCGGGTATGTCGTTCCAGTGCACATCCATCAGTGCTCCTTCGATCGCGTACAACAACACCTTCGACGCCCGGAACCCGCGGGTACGCACGGCGCGATAGGCATCCACCGCGCCCAGGCGACGCAAGTCGGAGGCGCTATGGATGCCCACGGCATGCAGCCATTGCGCCGACGTCTTGCCAAGATTCTTCAGGTGTTGCAGTTCATCATTCATCAAGCCTCCTTGCGACGGCCGAATGGTGCGTGGGCGAGCTTCTCAGGAGTGTAGCCATCAGTAGGAAAAGCGTGGTTGTTTGGTCGGGTTCGACGCAAACGCTTCTAAGAAACGTCAGTTTTTCGCTGATGAATCAGCACGGAGCAGGGCGAGGGGGAATTACCAACAGCACGCAGTCCAGCGCAAAGCGGGGGCGCTGGACGAGTTTGGGTGTCCTGAGACTCAGCGAGTGCGATAACGCAGGCGCGTACCGAAATTCATCGACATCAGGATTTCGTCGGCACTCAGCTCCGGCGGGAAGTAGGCACCGGAAATCTGCGCGTGGGCCAGGCTCGCGCCCTCCAGCGAAGCGTTGCGAAAGTCGATGCCGCGCAGGTCGGCGGAACGGAAGTAGGCGTCCCTGAAGTCCACGCCATCGGCGTTCAGTTCGCGTAGGTCGAGACCACGAAAATCACCGCCGACCATGTCGATCGGGCCGTCTTTCGGCCGTTCATTGTTGAAACCTGTGATGTCGTCTTTGTGCAGCAAGGCATAAAGCGGGGTGTCGAGAAGTTTCGGCTGGCTCATGTCAAATCACCTGTTGGTTTTATGACGCCAGTATAGTGCCACTATTTGACGGCCGTGAAGCGAGCGAGGGCTTCACGGCCGAAATAGTTTCTTACAGGCCGGGCAGACGCTGGCGGATTTGCGCCACGACGGTATCCAGGGTGCCGGATTCATTGGTCTGCACGCGTTTGCTGCGCAGGATTTCTTCCGGCGTCAGGGCTTCGCGGTTGGCCTGTTGTGCTTCGATCACGGCGAGGGTCGCGTCGGACGGATCCTTTTTATCTGCCTGACGAATCGCCAGCCAGCTCTCGATCACTGCCTGCGGAGCATTGCAGTCGAGGATCAGGAATGGCGCGCCGGTGGCTTCGGCAACCTTGGCGGCGTTGTCGCGTTGTTCGCGCTTGAGGTAAGTGGCGTCGATCACCACCGGGAAACCGGCGTGCAGGATCACTTCGGCGATTTCATGCAGGCGAGCATAAGTCGCGGTGCTGGCATCGGCGCTGTAGATCCCGGCCTGAACATCATTGGCAACGGTTTGCTCGCCGAACAGGCGTTTGCGCTCGACATCGGAGCGCAGGCGGATCGCGCCCAGCGCTTCCACCAGACGCATGGCCACGTGGCTTTTACCGACCGCGGAAACGCCATGGGTGATCGCCATGAAGCGCGAAGGAATGGTGCTGTAGCTTTCCGCCAGGTTGGCGTAGTTGCGGTACTGGCGCAGGGTGGTAGCACGCTGCACCGGAGTGGCATCGGCCGGCATGCTGAACAGTGCAACCTTCGCACGCACCAGGGCGCGGTAAGCCTTGTAGAAGTTCAGCACTTCCAGGCCTTGATAGTCGCCGGTCAGTTCCAGGTATTGGCTGATGAAACGACGGGCGAGGGATTTCAGGCCACGGTCTTCCAGGTCCATTGCCAGGAAACCGGTGTCGGCCCAGACGTCGGTGAAGCGGAACGGTTCGTTGAATTCGATGCAGTCGAAGATCACGACTTTGCCGTCGATCAACGTGGCGTTGCCCAGGTGAATGTCACCGTGGCACTCGCGAGTGAAGCCGTCGGCCTTGCGCTGGGCGAACAGCGGCTTGAGGCGATCGAAGCTGCTTTCCGCCCACGCTTGCAGGGCGTCGAGTTGCAGCAGGTCGTTCTTGTCGCTGAGGAAAGGCAGGATCTGTTCGAAGTTCTGACGCACCGGCGCCATCACGCTTTCAGGCGTGCCGGCATCGTGTTCGGCCGGGACTTTCGGCGCGTTGAGGTGGAAGCGGGCGATCTGCTCGGCCATCGCGTCGATGTGCGCGGTGGTCAGCTCGCCGTTGGCTTGCAGGGTGCTGAGCAGGCCGGTCTGCGGGAACTGGCGCATTTTCAGCACGTATTCGATGGCCGGGCCTTCGCCACCCAGTTGCGGGGCTTCGGCGCTGCCGGTCACTGGAATCACTTCCAGATACAAATCTTCGGTCAGGCGCTGGTTCAGGCGCAGCTCTTCACCGCAGAAGTGCTCGCGGGAGTCGAGGCTGGTGAAGTCGAGGAATCCGAAATTCACCGGTTTCTTCACTTTATAAGCGTAGGGACCGGTGAGCAGCACCCACGAGATATGGGTTTCGATGACCTGGAACCCTTCGACGGGATGCGGGTAGAGGGCCGGGTTTTGCAGGGCAGCGATCAGGGACTGGCTCACGGACGATCCTTCAGAGACTGGGGGAAATTCAAGGCGCTCATTATGGCCGCTCGCCAGCCCGACGCAAACCTCGGAGCGCTCCTGTTGAGTATGAATAAAGTGCGTATAATCCGCCGCCATGACTCGTACTCGATCCCCCCGTTCCCCTAAAAAACCAGCTTCCCGGGGCCTGCGCCCATGGTTGGGCTGGGCCCTTAAACTCAGTCTGGTCGGCCTTGTGGTGCTGGCCGGCTTCGCCGTTTACCTCGATGCCGTGGTGCAGGAGAAGTTCTCCGGCAAGCGCTGGACCATCCCGGCCAAGGTGTACGCGCGTCCGCTCGAGCTGTTCGTCGGACAAAAGCTGAGCAAGGACGATTTCCTCACCGAACTCGATGCCCTGGGCTATCGCCGCGAAGCCGTGAGCAACGGTCCCGGCGCGGCGGCGGTCAATGGCAACACGGTTGATCTGAATACCCGTGGCTTTCAATTCTATGAAGGCCTCGAGAAACCGCAGCCAGTGCGCGTGCGGTTCTCCGGCGATTACGTGGCCGAACTCTCGGCGATCAACGGTTCAAAGCTCTCCGTGGTACGCCTGGAGCCGCTGATGATCGGCGGTATCTACCCGAAAAATCTTGAAGACCGGATTCTGATCAAGCTCGATCAGGTGCCGCCGTATCTGCTGGAAACCCTGGTCGCCGTGGAAGACCGGGATTTCTACAGCCACTGGGGCGTATCGCCGAAATCGATTGCCCGCGCAGTCTGGGTCAACACCTCGGGCGGCAAGATGACTCAGGGCGGCAGTACACTGACCCAGCAACTGGTCAAGAACTTCTACCTCACCAACGAACGCAGCCTGACCCGCAAGCTCACCGAAGCGATGATGGCGATGCTGCTCGAGCTGCATTACGACAAAAAGGAAATCCTCGAGGCGTACCTCAACGAAGTCTTTGTCGGTCAGGACGGTCAGCGAGCGGTGCACGGTTTCGGTCTGGCCAGCCAGTTTTTCTTTGCGCAGCCTTTGTCTGAGCTGAAGCTGCACCAGGTCGCGTTGTTGGTCGGCATGGTCAAAGGGCCGTCCTATTACAACCCGCGTCGCAACCCGGAGCGGGCGCTGGAGCGACGCAATCTGGTGCTCGATGTGCTTGAGCAGCAGGGTGTCGCCTCCGCCGAGCAGGTGGCTGCCGCGAAGAAAATGCCGCTGGGCGTAACCACGCGCGGCAAGCTGGCCGACAGTTCGTTTCCGGGCTTCATCGATCTGGTCAAACGCCAGTTGCGTGAAGACTACCGCGACGAAGACTTGACCGAAGAAGGCCTGCGGATTTTCACCAGCTTCGATCCGATTCTGCAGATGAAAGCCGAAGCGTCGGTCAACGACACTTTCAAGCGCCTGTCCGGTCGCAAGGGCTCCGACGACGTGGAAGCGGCGATGGTCGTTACCAACCCGGAAACCGGCGAAGTCCAGGCCATGATCGGCAGCCGTCAGGCGAGTTTTGCCGGGTTCAACCGCGCGCTGGATGCGGTACGGCCGATCGGCTCGCTGATCAAGCCGGCGGTTTATCTGACGGCACTGGAAAAGCCGAGCCAGTACACGTTGACCAGTTGGTTGTCGGATGAGCCGCTTTCAATCAAGGGTGCGGATGGTCAGGTCTGGAAACCGCAGAACTATGACCGTCGCTCCCACGGTACGGTGTTCCTGTATCAGGGGCTGGCACATTCCTACAACCTGTCGACCTCGCGTCTCGGTCTGGCGGTTGGCGTTCCGAATGTCCTCAAGACGCTGGGGCGCCTGGGCGTGACCCGCGAGTTTCCGGCGTTCCCGTCGATGCTGCTCGGTGCGGGCGGCATGACCCCGATCGAAGTCGCGACCATGTACCAGACGCTTGCCAACGGTGGTTTCAATACGCCGATGCGCGGGATTCGCAGCGTGCTGACTGCCGACGGCGAACCGCTCAAGCGTTATCCGTTCCAGATCGAGCAGCGTTTCGACCCGGCCTCGATCTACCTGATCCAGAACGCCATGCAGCGGGTCATGCGTGAAGGCACCGGCAGTTCGGTTTATAACGTGTTGCCAAGAACCCTGACACTGGCGGGCAAGACCGGCACCAGTAACGATTCGCGCGACAGCTGGTTTGCCGGCTTCAGCCAGGATCTGCTGGCGGTAGTCTGGCTCGGCCGCGACGACAACGGCAAGACGCCGTTCACCGGGGCCACCGGTGCGTTGCAGGTCTGGACCAGTTTCATGCGCAAGGCCGATCCGCTGCCGCTGGACATGCCGCAGCCGGATAACGTGGTGCAGGCCTGGGTCGATTCGCGTACCGGCCAAGGCTCCGATGCCAACTGTCCGGGCGCCGTGCAGATGCCGTATATTCGCGGCAGCGAACCGCCACCCGGCGCCTCCTGTGCGGGCGAAAGCCCGGCATCGGGCGAGTCGGTGATGGATTGGGTCAAGGGCTGGATGAATTAAGCAAAGAGGGTTTCAAGTGAACAAGTGGTTGATTCCAGCGGTGACCGCCGTGGCTTTGCTCAGCGGCTGCTCCACCGTACAGCGTGGTTCGATCCCGGTCGTGGATTCCGGCACCGCCGTGTCCAACAGCGAGCGCATTTCGGCCAATGGCGGTTTCCGTCAAACGACGGTGAAACGTCCTGCACAGGCCCAGACCCAAGCGATCCCGCAAGGCGATACCGGTGTGGTAGTGATGGTGCCGGGCGGCGCAGCGGCTTCGGCGCCGATCAGCACTTCGCCGATCGTTCCGGGCCCGGCGTCCGGCGGCATCACGCCGGGGCCGTACAACCCGTCGGCGGTCGAGTCGGCGCCGATCAGCTCCGGCAGCTACAGCATGCCTTCGACGCCGAGCGGCATTCCTTCGGCCAGCAGCGGCGGTGGTCTGTCTGCCGATGAACAACTGGATGGCCCGGTTCTCGCTCTGTTGACCACTGCGCAACAGCAGCAGGCCGGTGGCGACCTCAACGGCGCGTCCTCCAGCCTGGAGCGTGCGCAGCGTGTAGCACCGCGCGAGCCGCAAGTGCTTTACCGTCTGGCGCAGGTGCGCATGGCCCAGGGCGATGCGCCGCAAGCCGAGCAGACCGCTCGTCGTGCACTGACCATGGCCAATGGTCGTCCGGACTTGCAGGCCAGTCTGTGGGAATTGATCGCTCAGGCACGTGAGAAACAAGGTGATTCCGCCGGCGCCACTCTGGCCCGTCAGAAGGCCAAGGTTTCGCTGTGATGGACAGTCGTTTCTCCAAAGTCGCCGATCAATTGCTGTTGATCGAGCGCGAACTGCGCGCCCAGGGCTGGTGGGATGACGTCCAGCCCTCGGTCGAAGCCCTGAGCAGCGTCGAGCCGTTTTCGGTCGACACGCTTGATTTCGAGCAGTGGCTGCAATGGATCTTCCTGCCGCGGATGAAGATGATCCTCGAACAGGATCTGCCATTGCCCAATGCCTCGGGCATTCAGGAAATGGCCGAAATGGTTTTTGCCCAACGCAACCTGCAGGGCAAGGATCGGCAGCTTCAGGTGTTGCTCAAAGAGTTCGACCTGCTGATCACCGCTTCACGCTGAACCGGGAGCTGCCAGTCGTCACTGGCAGTTTTCCGCTATCTGTTTCTTTGCCTCGTCAGTACGTTGCTGTCGCTGGTCGTCGCTCAGCCGCCGCAGTTCTCCCTCCACCTCCTCCCTCAAACGCGGATTGTTCTGCAGTTGCGCGAGATTCGTGCGCGCCTGTTCGCAAAATGCCTTGAGTTGATTCTGTTGTTCGGCCACTTGCTTCTTGACCTTGTCATCGATGGCTTTCTGATCGCCCAGCGCGCCGCCGCCAGGTAGTGCGGCAGGTTTTGGCGTGGGCGAGGAGGGCGTCTCCACGGCGGTGGATGACTGCCCCTGAGGTGGCTGCTGATCGAAATGGGTGACGCCCTGGGCATCGACCCATTTGTAGATCTGAGCGGCCATGCACGATGGGCTGGCGCTGATTAACAGAATTAGGAGAAGCGTTCGCATGCTGATTCCTTGGCAAAACTGCGCAATTGAAGCTAACAGAGTAGCGGTTTCCAGGTTTTTTCTTGCGTTCTCATGTGCTTACCCACAATTAAGCACATAGACGGCTTGACTTGCAGAGGGCGAAACAGAAGAATCCAAAGTCCGCTGTACAGGGACTGCCAGAAGCAGACCCTCTCGGCAGATCATGAGGCGCATATCCGCGTCGACCTGTTACACCCGCAACGCGTTACCTCGCGCTGGGTGGGAAAGGCCCGCAACACTTGGGACGATCCCAATACTTGCTCAGTCAGTGCTGACGTAGTCGGCGACCACCGTCGCTCATGCTCTGCCGAGAAGTAAACCTATTAAGACCCGTTCGCCTTTTTGTGGACGGTATTCTGGCGTTTTAGAGGTGAACAACGTGGAGCTTTTATCTGGCGGTGAGATGCTCGTCCGCTTTTTGCGTGACGAAGGCGTCAAATATATCTACGGGTACCCGGGTGGTGCTCTCCTTCATGTTTACGATGCCCTGTTCAAAGAACCGGAAGTAACCCACATCCTGGTTCGTCACGAACAAGCGGCTACCCATATGGCTGACGGCTACGCCCGTGCCACTGGTAAAGCCGGCGTGGTATTGGTGACTTCCGGTCCAGGCGCCACAAACGCCATCACCGGTATCGCCACCGCCTATATGGATTCGATTCCAATGGTGATCATTTCCGGTCAGGTGCCAAGCACCATGGTCGGTACCGACGCGTTCCAGGAAACCGACATGATCGGTATCTCCCGGCCGATCGTGAAGCACAGCTTCATGATCAAGCACGCCTCGGAAATCCCGGAAGTCATGAAGAAGGCCTTCTACCTGGCGCAATCCGGTCGTCCGGGCCCGGTCGTGGTCGATATCCCGAAAGACATGACCAACCCGGCCGAGAAGTTCGAATACATCTTCCCGAAGAAAGCCAAACTGCGTTCCTACAGCCCGGCCGTTCGCGGTCACTCCGGGCAAATCCGCAAGGCGGCAGAAATGCTCCTGGCGGCCAAGCGTCCCGTGCTGTACTCCGGCGGTGGCGTGATTCTCGGCAACGGCTCCGCGCCGCTGACCGAACTGGCGCAAATGCTCAACCTGCCGGTTACCAATACCTTGATGGGCCTGGGTGCCTACCCTGGCACTGACCGTCAGTTCATCGGCATGCTCGGCATGCACGGCAGCTACACCGCTAACCTGGCGATGCACCATGCCGACGTGATCCTGGCGGTCGGTGCGCGTTTCGACGATCGCGTGATCAACGGCGCGCCGAAGTTCTGCCCGAACGCCAAGATCATTCACATCGACATCGACCCGGCTTCGATTTCCAAGACCATCAAGGCCGACGTGCCAATCGTTGGTCCGGTGGAGAGCGTCCTGACTGAAATGGTCGCGATCCTCAAGGAAATCGGCGAAACCCCGAACAAGGAAGCGGTCGCCAGCTGGTGGAAGCAGGTTGACGAGTGGCGCGGTGATCGTGGCCTGTTCCCTTACGACAAGGGCGACGGCAGCAAGATCAAGCCACAGACCGTGATCGAAACCCTGTGCGAAGTGACCAAGGGCGATGCCTTTGTGACCTCCGACGTGGGCCAGCACCAGATGTTTGCTGCGCAGTACTACAAGTTCAACAAGCCGAACCGCTGGATCAACTCCGGTGGTCTGGGCACGATGGGCTTCGGTCTGCCGGCCGCGATGGGTATCGCTTTGAGCTTCCCAGATACCGATGTTGCGTGCGTCACCGGTGAAGGCAGCATCCAGATGAACATCCAGGAGCTGTCGACCTGCCTGCAATATGGTTTGCCGGTCAAGATCGTCATCTTGAACAACGGTGTTCTGGGCATGGTTCGTCAGTGGCAGGACATGAGTTACGGCAGCCGTCACTCGCACTCCTACATGGAATCCTTGCCTGACTTCGTCAAGCTGGCCGAGGCCTATGGCCACGTCGGCGTGCGCATCACCGAATCGAAAGATTTGAAGTCGAAGATGGAAGAGGCGTTCGCCATGAAAGATCGCCTGGTGGTGATCGACATTTCGGTCGACACCAGCGAGCACGTCTATCCGATGCAGATCAAAGACGGCTCGATGCGCGATATGTGGCTGAGCAAGACGGAGCGTACCTAATCATGCGGCACATTATTTCCTTGCTTCTGGAAAACGAACCCGGTGCTTTGTCTCGCGTAGTCGGCCTGTTCTCGCAGCGCAACTACAACATCGAAAGCCTGACCGTGGCGCCAACCGAAGACCCGACCCTGTCGCGTCTGACGCTGACCACCGTCGGTCACGATGAAATCATCGAGCAGATCACCAAAAACCTGAACAAGCTGATCGAAGTGGTCAAGCTGGTGGACCTGTCGGAAAGCGCTCACATCGAGCGCGAACTGATGCTGGTCAAGGTCAAGGCCACTGGCGCCCAGCGCGCCGAGATCAAACGCACCACCGATATTTACCGTGGACAGATCGTCGACGTCAGCGCCAGCGTGTATACCGTTCAATTGACCGGTACCAGCGACAAGCTCGACAGCTTCATTCAGTCCATCGGCACCGCATCGATTCTGGAGACCGTCCGCAGTGGCGTCACCGGTATTGCCCGCGGCGATAAAGTACTCAGCATCTAAACCAAATTAGCGAATGGCCTGAACGGCCTGGATATAAAGGGGAAATTCATGAAAGTTTTCTACGATAAAGACTGCGACCTGTCGATCATCCAGGGCAAGAAAGTTGCCATCATCGGTTACGGCTCCCAGGGCCACGCCCAGGCGTGCAACCTGAAAGATTCCGGTGTCGACGTTACCGTCGGTCTGCGTAAAGGTTCGGCTACCGTTGCCAAGGCTGAAGCCCACGGCCTGAAAGTGACCGACGTGGCTGCCGCTGTTGCCGGTGCCGACCTGGTCATGATCCTGACCCCGGACGAGTTCCAGTCCCAGCTGTACAAGAACGAAATCGAGCCGAACATCAAGAAAGGCGCCACCCTGGCCTTCTCCCACGGCTTCGCGATTCACTACAACCAGGTTGTTCCGCGTGCCGACCTCGACGTGATCATGATCGCGCCGAAAGCACCGGGCCACACCGTACGTTCCGAGTTCGTGAAAGGCGGCGGTATCCCTGACCTGATCGCGATCTATCAGGACGCCTCGGGCAACGCCAAGAACGTTGCATTGTCCTACGCCGCCGGCGTTGGTGGCGGTCGTACCGGCATCATCGAAACCACCTTCAAGGACGAGACCGAAACCGACCTGTTCGGCGAACAAGCCGTTCTGTGCGGTGGTACCGTTGAACTGGTAAAAGCCGGTTTCGAAACTCTGGTTGAAGCTGGCTATGCGCCGGAAATGGCCTACTTCGAGTGCCTGCACGAACTGAAGCTGATCGTTGACCTCATGTACGAAGGCGGCATCGCCAACATGAACTACTCGATCTCCAACAACGCTGAATACGGCGAGTACGTGACCGGTCCGGAAGTGATCAACGCCGAATCCCGTCAGGCCATGCGCAACGCCCTGAAACGTATTCAGGACGGCGAGTACGCCAAAATGTTCATCAGCGAAGGCGCAACCGGCTACCCTTCGATGACCGCCAAGCGTCGTAACAACGCCGCTCACGGTATCGAAATCATCGGCGAGCAGCTGCGCTCCATGATGCCGTGGATCGGTGCCAACAAGATCGTCGACAAAGCCAAAAACTAAGTCGTCGAACCTTGTATGAAAAAACGCGGCCTCGGCCGCGTTTTTTCGTATGGGCCGGCGGTTCTGGTATAAAGCTGCATCGTTTGTGGCCGAACCGTCGTCCCAGACACCTGTCGAAAATGTCTAATCCGTTGCAAGGTACTGTCCATGAGCGAACGTCCCGAAGAGCCGAACCAGGCTTCAGACGCCGAAAGCCTGCTGCCCATCGATGAGCACATCGAAGAAG
Organism: Pseudomonas sp. 22082; assembly: GCF_052046055.1. Lineage (NCBI taxonomy): Bacteria > Pseudomonadati > Pseudomonadota > Gammaproteobacteria > Pseudomonadales > Pseudomonadaceae > Pseudomonas > Pseudomonas sp. 22082. Next base: position 2,561 of record NZ_JBQEQB010000019.1, on the reverse strand, counting down.
GGCATGACGCAGAAGGCCGTAAAGTCCGGCATCGTGGTATCTATCTTCTGCCGAATCTGTTCACCACTGCGAATCTGTTCGCGGGGTTTTATTCCATCATCAACTCGATGAGTGCCCAGGCTGCCTTGAGTGCCGGGGACGCGGCGAATGCGAGCAAGTATTTCGCCTTTGCCGCCATCGCGATTTTCGTCGCCATGGTGCTCGACGGCCTTGATGGTCGCGTGGCACGCATGACCAATACCCAAAGTGCGTTCGGTGCCGAGTACGACTCGTTGTCGGACATGGTTGCCTTCGGTGTCGCGCCGGCGCTTCTGGCTTTCGGCTGGGCACTGGGTGACATGGGCAAGGTCGGCTGGATGGTTGCCTTCATCTATGTGGCGGGTGCGGCGTTGCGTCTGGCGCGTTTCAACACTCAGGCGGGGACCGCCGACAAGCGCTACTTCATCGGTCTTGCCAGCCCGGCTGCTGCCGGCGTTGTTGCGGGCATTGTCTGGGCGTTCAGCGATTACGGGATCCAGGGTTCGAAGATGTCGTTCCTGGTCGCGCTGATGGTAGCGGCCGCCGGCATGCTGATGGTCAGCAATATCAAATACAACAGCTTCAAGGAGCTGGATCTGAAGGGGCGCGTGCCTTTCGTGGCGATTCTGGCGGTGGTGCTGGTGTTTGCCGTGGTGTTCAGCGATCCGCCTCGCATTCTGCTGCTGGTGTTCCTCGCCTATGCCGCGTCGGGCCCGGTGCAGTATCTGTTGCATCTTCGTCGTCACAAACACGCCGAGTGATGTAATTTCCCTCATACTCCGCAGTCTATGGTGCATCTGTCCTCCAAAGCTGCGGAGTTGCCATGCTGATCAAAGTCCCCAAAGCGTCCGACTGCCATGAGTCGGACGTCACGCCTGAATCCATTTATCTCTCTCGCCGACAATTGCTTGGAGCAACCGCGGCCGGGTTGGCCATGAGCAGTCTGCCGCGCTGGGCCAGTGCCGAAGAGGCTGCCCGCTATGCCGATGTCGAAGCCGGAAAGGCGCCCGCCTGGTTTGCCGAGAAACTGCCCTCTGTCAAATGGGGGGCGGTGAGCGTCAAGGATGAGGCGATCACACCTTTCAAAGACGCGACCCATTACAACAACTTCTATGAATTCGGTACCGACAAGGGCGACCCGGCGGCCAATGCCGGTTCGTTGAAAACCGAACCGTGGAGTGTGGTGGTGGACGGGGAGGTGGGCAAGCCGGGGCGTTATGCTCTGGAAGACTTTATGAAGCCTTACCAGTTGGAAGAGCGCATCTATCGCCTTCGTTGTGTTGAGGCGTGGTCGATGGTGATTCCCTGGATTGGTTTCCCCATCTCGGCGCTGTTGAAGCAGGTAGAACCGACTTCCAATGCCAAATACATTCGCTTCGAAACCTTGCAGGATCCGAAGAGCATGCCCGGACAGCGTTCGGGATTTGCCCTGATCGACTGGCCCTATGTTGAAGGTTTGCGCTTAGATGAGGCGATGAATCCCTTGGCGATTCTTGCGGTAGGTATGTATGGCCGCGAATTGCCCAATCAGAACGGTGCGCCTTTGCGTCTGGTGGTGCCCTGGAAGTACGGATTCAAGAGCGTCAAATCCATCGTGCGGATCAGTCTGGTCAGCGAGCAGCCAAAGACGACCTGGCAGAGCATTGCGGCGGATGAGTACGGGTTTTATGCGAATGTGAACCCTACGGTCGACCATCCACGTTGGACCCAGGCGCGGGAGAGGCGGTTGCCCAACAGCCTGTTCAAGCCGAATGTGCGTGATACGCAGATGTTCAACGGCTATGCGGACGAGGTCGCTTCTTTATATACAGGGCTCGATCTGCGGAAGAACTACTGATGCGATATCCGATCTGGCGCGTAGGTGTTTTCCTGGCTGCGGCAATATGGCCGCTGTTCTGGTTCTATCAGGCCTTTGCGGATCTGCTTGGGCCTGATCCCGGGAAAGTCCTGGTTGATCGACTGGGCCTCGGGACATTGGTGTTGCTGTTGATCACCTTGAGTATGACGCCGTTGCAGAAGCTTACGGGGTGGGCCGGGTGGATTGCTGTGCGCAGGCAGTTGGGGCTTTGGTGTTTTGCCTATGTGGTTCTGCATCTTTGCAGCTATATGGCGTTCATTCTCGGTTTTGACTGGTCGCAACTGGGCGTCGAACTGCGCAAGCGTCCTTACATTATTGTGGGTGCTTTGGGTTTTCTGGGATTGTTGGCATTGGCGGTTACCTCCAACCGATACAGCCAGCGCCGTTTAGGTACCCGCTGGAAGAAGCTGCACCGGTTGGTGTATGTGATTCTCGGGTTGGGATTGCTGCATATGTTATGGATCGTACGTGCCGATCTCAAAGAGTGGGCGATCTATGCCTTTATAGGTGTTTTCCTTCTAGCGCTGCGCATTCCTCCCTTGACCCGTCGGATCCCGCGTTTGATGGGTAAGAAGCAGGTTTTTCAAGAAAAGCGAAATTAAGGGTTGACGGCGAATTCCAGAGGTCTATAATTCGCCCCACTTCCGGCGCAGTCGAAACGGAAAACTCCTTGAGATTCAATGAG
>NZ_JBQEQB010000018.1:96400-149876 GCF_052046055.1 Pseudomonas sp. 22082 | reverse complement strand
TCGTCAAGATTAAATTCCGAAACCCCAATTGCGAAAGCAGTTGGGGTTTTGTTTTGTCCGTTGAAAAGTTTTACTCGCGACAGCGAACAAATTTGCACAGTTATTTTCGAATCAGAACACTAGAATAGCCCCACCTTTTTCGGAGCCAGAGCCTTTATGTCAGATCCGGTTGGCGCCCAAGGGCTGTCAGAATTACCGCTGGAAGACTTGGTGGCCTGTCATGAGTGCGACCTGCTGATGCGCAAGCCAACCCTTGCTCATGGCGAAAAAGCCCTCTGCCCACGTTGCGGTTACGAACTGTATGCCCATCGCCATAATGTGGTGCAGCGCAGCCTTGCCCTGGTGATTGCGGCATTGCTGTTGTACATCCCGGCAAACTTTTTACCCATCATGCAGCTCAATATCCTCGGGCAATCCTCGCAGGATACGGTATGGAGCGGCGTGCTCGGTCTGTTCAACACTGACATGCAGGGCGTTTCGATCGTGGTATTTCTGTGCAGCATGGCCATACCGCTGCTCAAGCTGCTCTGCCAGTTGTTCGTTTTACTCACAATTCGCTTCAATGTCGGCCGCAGCTATGGTCTGTTGCTCTACCGCATTTATCACCACCTCAAAGACTGGGGCATGCTTGAGGTCTATCTCATGGGCGTCCTTGTCGCGATCGTCAAACTGGCGGACATGGCGGCCATCACCGTCGGCCTCGGTCTGGCATGTTTCATCGGTTTGTTACTGGTTCAGGTCTGGCTCGAAGTGGTGATGTCGCCGCACCAGATCTGGCAGGCGTTATCAGGAGAAGATGCCCATGCGGGCGATTGATGCAGGCATTCTGATCTGTACCGAATGCCACGAACTGAACAGGCAGGATACCGACAGCGATGTGCAGACCTGCACCCGATGCGGTGCGCTGGTTCACGCCCGGCGGCCCAACAGTCTTGCGCGAACGTGGGCGCTGTTGATCACGGCTGCGATTATCTACATCCCGGCCAACGTGCTGCCGATCATGACCGTCAGCTCGCTTGGTCAGGGGGATCCGAGCACGATCATGTCCGGTGTCATCCAATTGGTGCAGCACGGCATGATTCCCATCGCCGCCGTGGTGTTCATCGCCAGTATCCTGGTGCCGACATTCAAGCTGGTGGGCATCGCGCTGCTGCTGTTTTCCGTACAGCGCCGCCAACCCTTGTCCGCACGTCAGCGGATCTGGATGTACCGCTTCATCGAGTTCATCGGCCGCTGGTCGATGCTTGATATTTTCGTGATCGCCATTCTGGTGGCGGTCGTCAACTTCGGCCGGCTTGCCAGTGTCGAAGCCAATCTTGGCGCCATCGCCTTCGCCAGTGTGGTGATTCTGACGATGCTCGCCGCTGTCACTTTCGATCCCCGACTGATTTGGGATAACACGGAGTCGGACGCCGACCATGACTGATTTGCCTGTAGCGAAAACCCGACCGGCTTCGAACTGGTCTGCCATCTGGGTGCTGCCCCTGATCGCCCTGATTATCGGCGGCTGGCTCGGCTGGCGTGCCTACAACGAAACCGGCATCGAGATTCAGGTGCGTTTTGAAAGCGGTGAAGGCATTCAGGCCAACAAGACTGAAGTGGTCTACAAAGGCATGCCGGTCGGCAAGGTGAAGGCCCTCAAGCTCGATGATGAAGGCAACTCCAAAGGTGTCATCGCAACTATCGAGATGAACAAGGATGTCGACCAGTACCTGAAGACCAGCACCCGTTTCTGGCTGGTCAAACCGAGTGTGACGCTGGCCGGGATCACGGGTCTGGAAACTCTGGTATCGGGTAACTACGTCGCTATCAGCCCTGGTGAAGGCGAACCGACCCGAAAGTTCAAGGCCCTGGCCGAAGAACCGCCGCTGTCGGACTCCAAACCCGGTCTGCACCTGACGATCAAGGCCGATCGCCTCGGTTCGCTGAATCGCGGCAGCCCGGTGTTCTACAAGCAGATCAAAGTCGGTCAGATCAAAAGTTACGTGCTGTCGGAAGACCAGAGCACGGTCGAGCTCAAGGTGTTCATCGAACCGACCTACGCCAAACTGGTGCGCAAACACACACGATTCTGGAATGCCAGCGGCATCAGCATCGACGCCAACCTGTCCGGCGTGAAAGTGCGCAGCGAATCCCTGGCCAGCATCGTTGCCGGCGGCATCGCCTTCGCCACCCCGGAGAATCGCAAGGACAGCCCGCCCACCGATCCAAGCCTGCCGTTCCGTCTCTACGAAGACTTCGACGCGGCCGCCGCCGGCATCCGCGTGAAGGTCAAACTCAGCGATTTCGAAGGCCTGCAAGCCGGGCGCACTCCGGTGATGTACAAGGGCATTCAGGTCGGTAACCTGAAAGCGCTGAAGATCGATCCGGATCTGTCCAGCGCGACCGCCGAACTGACCCTTGATCCGCTGGCCGAAGACTATCTGGTGACCGGCACGCAATTCTGGGTGGTCAAACCATCGATCTCCCTGGCCGGCATCACCGGTCTGGAAGCGTTGGTAAAAGGTAACTACATTGCCGTAAGACCGGGTGACAAGGGCGGTGCTCCGCAACGTGAATTCGAAGCCCGACCAAAGGCTCCGCCGCTGGATCTGCGCGCACCCGGCCTGCACCTGGTGTTGTTCACCGATACCCTCGGCTCGATCGATGTCGGCAGTCCGATCCTCTACAAGCAGGTCAAGGTCGGTTCGGTGCAGAGCTATCAGTTCTCCAAGACCCGCAAACAACTGGTGATCGGCGTCCACATCGAGAAGGAATACGAAAACCTGGTCAACGCTTCGACCCGGTTCTGGAACGTCAGCGGCGTCACGCTGACCGGCGGGTTGACCGGCGGCATTCAGGTCAAGAGTGAATCGTTGCAGACCCTGATGGCCGGCGGCATCGCCTTCGAAACGCCGCAAGTCAAGGCACCGCTGCAAAAGCGCATTCCGCGTTTCCGTCTGTTCGCCAACCATGATGAAGCGAATCAGAAAGGCGCCGTCGTCACCATCAAGGTCGATCGCGCGGACGGTCTGCGCAGCGGCACCCCGGTGCGCTTCAAGGGGCTGGACGTCGGCAAGATCGAAAGCGTCGACCTGACCGATGATCTGCAATCGGTGATCCTCACCGCGCGCATCACCGAAGTCCCGGAGAAGATCGCCCGTGTCGGTAGCCAGTTCTGGGTGGTCAAACCGGAGTTGGGGCTGATCAAGACCTCGAACCTGGAAACCCTGGTCACCGGCCAGTACATCGAAGTGCAACCGGCGGCCAAGAACCTCGGCCCGCAAAAGAACTTCGTGGCCCTGGCCAATCCGCCGGAAGTCACCAAGCAAGAGGCAGGCTTGAGTCTGGTACTGAGCGCTGCCCGTCGTGGCTCGCTGAAACCGGGCGTGCCGGTCACCTACCGTGAGATCACCGTAGGCAAAGTTACCGGTTACGAACTGGGCCAGACAGCGGATCGCGTGTTGGTACACATCCTGATCGAACCGAAGTACGCGCCACTGGTGCGCAGCGGCAGTCGCTTCTGGAACACCAGTGGCGTCGGTTTCGACATCGGGCTGTTCAAAGGCGTAACGGTGCGCACGGAGTCGCTTGAGACAGCTATTCAGGGCGGTATTGCCTTCGCCACGCCGGACGGCGAGCAGATGGGCAACCCCGCGCGCGCCGAACAAACCTTCCCGCTGTTCGACAAGTTCGAAGACGAGTGGCTGAACTGGGCACCGAAAATCCCCCTCGGTAAATAATCCGGGAAATATGGGGCGTTGTTGAGGACGCCTTCGCGGGCAAGCCCGCTCCCACAGGTTTTTGTGTTGAATACANCAATCCCTGTGGGAGCGGGCTTGCCCACGAAGAGGCCCTGTCATTCAGCACAAAATTCCGAGACATGAAAAAGGGCCGCGATCCAATGGATCGCGGCCCTTTTTTGTGCCCGTCAGTTACGCATCAAACCGCATCCAGCTCCGGCTCGTCGGCCTGGACATTGACGGTGGCCTTCACCACATCGTGGCGACGGATGTACTTCCAGTCCGCCTCGTCGATGTAGATCCCGGCCGGGCCGCTGCCGCCTTCCAGGTCGATGGCGACACTGGCGCAGACCTGCGGCTTCACGCTCGCCAGAATCGGCACGAAGCCCAGTTGCAGGCTGGTTTCCAGCAGCGCAGCCTGGTTCTTCTCGTCGATGTCCGCCGCCTCGTCGAGGTAATACGGCAGGCGCACGCGACCGGCCAGGTCGCGGTCCATCAAGTGCAGCAACAGGTACATGTTGGTCAGCGCCTTGATGGTCATCGTGGTGCCGTTGGAGGCCGCGCCATCGATGTCGGTGTGGATAACCGGCTGGCCGTTGACCTTGGTGATCTCGAACGCCAGTTCGAACAAGTCCTTGAGGCCGAGCTGGTTGTGGTTCGCCGCCACCAGCCGCGCCAGGTATTCCTTGGCCTCTTCGTTCTTGTTGTCCTGTTCCGCACTTTGGCTCAGGTCGAACACCGACAGGGTTTCGCCTTCTTCGTACTGACCGGCGCTGTGGATGATCTGGTCGATGTGCTTGAGCGCTTCCTTGTTCGGCGCGAGCACGATGCGGAAGCTCTGCAGGTTGGACACCTGACGTTTGTTGATCTCGCGGTTGAACAGCGCCAGTTGGTGCTCGAGGCTGTCGTAGTCACTGCGGATGTTGCGCAGGGTCCGTGCGATATCGGTCACGGCTGCACGACGGGCCTTGCCCAGGGTCAGGGCTTCGTCGGTACGGTGCGCGTAAGCGTTGATCAGCAACGACAGGCGGCGCTCCATATCGTCTTCACTGTCGAACTTGGCCACGCCCTTGAGGCGCACCTGCGCGTACAGTGCCTCGATCTGGCCATCGGCGCGCAACAGGCCTTGCCAGCTGTCCTGATAGTCATTGAGCAGCGGCAGCAGGTTGTCCATCGAATCGTCGACCGGATCCATGAACGGTGTGCCGAATGGCAGGTCTGCCGGCAACAGCTGACGACGGCGCAGGGCGTCGTCGAGGGTGCGTTGCTTGGCTTCCATGTCGGCGATCTGCCGGCCGACCAGTTGCAGCTTGGCCGACAGCTGCTGGACGCGCTCGGTGAACGCATCGCTGGAACGCTTGAGTTCGTCCTGCGCGGCTTCCATCTGCGCCAGTTGCTCCAGCTTGTCGCCTTCTTCGGCGCTCAGGGTCTGGGTGCGGCGGAAGTCTTCCAGCGCCTTCTGCGCATCCAGCACCTGCTGGTACAGCGCTTCGGTCTGGGTCTTGCTCGCGGCGCGGTCAGCGGCCACGGCTTGCTGGGTCTTGAGTTGCTTGAGCTCTTTTTCCAGACGCTCTTTCTGATCGCGCAACGCGGCACGGTCGGCCAGCGCTTGCAGAGCCGGCGGCTCGATGTGCGAGATGTCGATCGACAGGCCCGGCACTTCGAAACGCTCGCCCTTGAAGCCGTCGAGGATCAGCTCAACCGATTTCACCCATTCGCCATCGTCGTCGAGGGTGATGCCGTGCTCGCCCAGCGGCAGACTGAACAGCGCACTGTTGAACAGGCGCATCAGGCGCTCGACGTCCTGTTGCGAAAACTCTTCGCGCAGGCGGGCATAGCTGTTGTTGTCGGCGTGATCGAGTTGCTGCTTCACCGACTTCAGACGCTTTTCCAGATCGCGAAGACGTTCTTCGAGATCCTCGGCGCTGAACTGGCGGGACTGCGCCAGCGCACCGGCCAGTTCGTCGTGAGCGTCCTTGGCCGCCAGCAGTTGCTGCTCCAGAACCTTGACGTCATCGACCAGCGCGAAGCGGTTCTTCAGAACGGACAACTCGCCGAGCCAACGCTGGATGCCGGAGATTTCCCGCTCCAGACGCATCAGTTCCTGAGTGCCACCGCGCTGATCGTTTTGCAGATCGTCCTGCTCGCGACGGTAATGCTCGGCCTGGATGGTCAGCTCTTCCTTGCGCGCCGTGGCGTAGTCCGACCAGGTGCCGAGCAACGAGTCGAGCAGCGGCGACAGGCGATGCAGTTTGCCGCGCAGTACATCGCGCTGTTTCACGCCGTTGGCCAAGGCTTCGACCAGCGGGCCGGCAGCCACCAGCGAGTTGTAGTCCTGTTCCATGCGACGCACATCGCGGAAGGCTTCTTCGCACGCCGCGATGTAATCGACGCTGCCGGAACGCAGGCTGTGCTCGAACGCATCGAGGAACAACTGCTTGAGCTTGGCTGCGGTGATTTCGCGCATGTGCAGCAGGTTGATGAACAGCGCGCGGAAGGTCTTCAGGCTCTGCTCGCTGGTGGAGCGCAGCGGGATCAGGGTCAGATCCAGCGGGATCGAGGTGTGACCGCCAACCAGCAAGCGACGCAGCTCATCCGGCTTGAGTTCGTAGGCTTTCAGGCCTTCTTTCTCAAGGTTGCTGAATAGCTCTTTCTGCCGCAGGCAAGTGTCGTTTTTCTGGTAGTGCGCCAGATCGAGCTTGCCGGCATACGCGAAGAACTGGTGACCGAAACCACCGCCCGGGCCGCGACCGACCACGCCGATCACGTGCGGGCCATGAGGCAGGTTCACTTCGACGAGGATGTAGCTGGTGTCGGAGGCAAAGTAGAAGCGCCGGGACTGCTCCAGGCTGTACTTGCCGAAACTCATGTCCGACATGCGCGCCAGGATCGGGAACTGCAAGGCGTTGATCGAGGCGGATTTGCCGAGGTTGTTTGCGCCGTAGACCGACAGCGGTTCTTCCAGCGGAAACAGGCCGAGGCTGTAACCGGCGGTGTTCAAAAGGGCAAAGCGGCGGATGCCGTAGCGTTCCTGGCTCATGCGTCGGACTCCTGTTCTTCGGCAATGGCGCGGGCCAGTGCGTCTTCTTCGCTCTCTTCCTCAAATTCGCTGAGATCGAGCGGGTCGTCGGTGGCGAGGAATTTCGCCTCGGCCTCTTCGTCGATCAGCACCGGTGCCGGCAGGGGCAGAACGCTGTGCACGCTGGCCGCCAGATCGCGGTCCTGCTGAACCGACAGGCAGACGTCGAGGAACCGGTGCATCGGCGGCAGGAAACGGTACACGCCGTTTTCCTCGCTGGCGAAGCCGAGCTGGGTCATGCGGCGCATGATTTTTTCTTCGAGTTCTTCGACGGTCTGCACTTCAGCCTGGATGAACAGGTCGCGGTACTTTTCCAGCAGCGACGGCAGTTCTTCACGGCCGAGGCTGCCACCGTCGAGTACGGCGATCGGGTCGCGGCCCTGATCGGCCAGATGTTCGACCAGGATGAAAGTGAACAGCGCCAGGCGCTGGGCAGTCTTGTTCACCGCCGCAGCCGCCATGTCCGGCACGAAGTAATAAAAACCACGGGTGTCGCAGACCAGTTCGAAGCCCAGCGCCTTGAACAGCGTGCGGTACTGGTCCTGGAAGTTCGACAGTTGCGCGTACAGCTCCGGGTCGCGGCGGCTGACGTGGTAACCCTTGAACAGCTCGCGGAAGATCGGCGCGAGTTGCGACAGTTCGGATAGATCAAGATGCATTGGGGATGCTCGCAGAATCCTCGGCGGCGGTGTCGGCGGCCGAGAGCAGGGCGAAGGAGCGCAGGCTGACCTGGTGCTCGTGAGTGTGATATTCGCGGCGTTCCAGACGCTCGCGCTTGAAGCGTTTTTCCCGCGACAGGCGCGAGAACCAGTAAAGCAATTCGTCGGTCGCGCCGTCCGGTTCCTGCTCCAGCAGCCAGGTCATCAGATCCGGCATCGGCAGGGACTCTTCGCAGCGGTCGACCATCTCGCGCACGGTGCGTGGTGCACGCGGGGCATCGCCGGTCTTCTGCGCTTTGTGCGCCTTGGGGAAGCGCGCCGGTTTCGGCTCGAAACGCGCCAGGGCATAGACGTAGGCCTCAACCTGACTGGCGCTGCCGAGGAAGGTGCTTTGCGGCCGGGTGAACAGCGGCATCGCGGCTTGCGGTACGGCGTCAATGCCTTTGCGGCGGATCGCGGCCAGCGCCAGTGCAGCACCACGGGTCACGGCGTTGTGTCGGCGAGCCTCTTCACGCAGCGGCAGCAACAGTTCCCGGGCGTGACGCAAGGTCAACTGGGCACTGGTCTGCATTTCGAGGATGCGCGCGTGGGTGCGCAGCAGCATGTCGTCATCGACCAGATGGCCGAGGCGCTGCTGTTCGCTGAGCATCTTCAGCAGGACGGTTTCGACCTTGCGCACGCCTTGCTCGAAGGCGCCGTCGGCGTTTACCAGATCGATCATCGGCTCGACATATTCGTCCCAGGTCGCCAGCACTTCGGCATAACGCTGACGCAGCGGAATCTGCCGGTCGCTGGTCTTGGCCCGTTCGGCCACGGCCACCAACGCCTGTTCGTCGTTGTCGAGTTTCTTCAGAACGTCGCGCACGCGCATGTCGAGCAGACGCAGCTGACGGGCCAAATCATTGCCGTCACGGACGTCGAACGCATCCTGGATATAACCGGCCAGACGCTCGAGGTGACGCAGATAGGCTTCGATTTCCAGGCACAGGCCCAGACGGTGTTCCCGGCGCAGGTAGGCGAGGAAGTCGTGAATCTGCGCATTGAGCTCGAAACGGTTCGGGCTCTTGGCCACGGGAACCAGAATGTCGAGGCGGATCCACACGTCGAGCAGGCTGGTAATGTCCTGCGGCGTGCTGTCCAGTTGTTGGGCGGCCAGTTGCGTGCGCAGTTCGTTGAGGCTCAGGGTGCCCTGGTCGAAGTGCTCGCACAGTGGCTCCAGAAGTGCCCAGTGTTCAGCGAGGGCGCGCAAGACGCGCTTGGGTTCGATCATCGGAATGGCCGGCTGGTTGGCGATTAAAAGCCGCGATTGTACTGCATCACGAAGGATGCGATTCACTCTCGGGACGGGCTGTCGCTTTTCTTTGCGTCAAGGTATCGGTCAAGACTATCGATCAACAGCGGGCGATCTTGAGCGAAGGGCGGTAGAATCAGCGCACTTCAGTTATCCACAAGTGGCCGACCCTTGCTAATCGAGTCCCGCCGCCGCGCCTATTTGAACGCCATGCAGGTGGTCAATTGGCTGCCGCGCACCGAATTGCCCTTTGCCGCGCCGTCGCGGCCCGAGCTGCTGGACATGCCCGAGCCCGAGCCCGGGATTGCCGCGCCGGTGATTCCGGCAACCCCGGCCGAAGCGCCGGAGCAGCCGGCTGCGCGTCCGGTCGAGCGGCCGAAGATCGAGGTTCCGCGACCTTCGCTGGCCAGCACCCGTACGGGCGCCAAACCGGTCGAAGAAGTCGACGACACACCCGTGGTGGCCAAGCCGGCGCCGGTGCCGCCACCGCGTTTCGCCCTGCAATTGCTGCGCGCCGGCCGTTGCCTGCTGCTGGTGGAGTTACCCACAGGCGAAGCCTTCCAGTCGCGCGATCCTGCCTATCTGTTGCTCAAGGACATGCTGCGTGCCGCCGGCCTGCCGGACGCGCCGCAGATTGTCGGTGAGCCGGTGCGCTGGCCATGGCTGAATCGCGGCACGATGGATCAGGGCCCTGAAGCGGCCCGGGATTTCGTCCAGGGTTTCCTGTCGGTGCAGATGGAGGCGGCGCCGTGCGCCTGCCTGTGGCTGATCGGCCTGCCGGCGGTGCGCTTTGCTGGTGAGGCGGATGCCGAAGCGTTCAACCGTGAATTGCAAATCGAGGGTCTTGGCCTGGCGTGGGCCGTGCCGGGGCTGGAATTGTTGATGGAAGAGCCACAGCGCAAGGCCGCCGTGTGGCAAGCCATGCGTCGGCTGATGGCGCGCTGGAAAGAATCGAATGAGTGACGCTGTATCGTTTCGCCCGATGACCGAGGCGGATCTGGACGCTGTGCTGAAGATTGAATTCGCCGCGTACAGCCATCCGTGGACCCGCGGGATTTTTCTCGATGGCTTGGGCAAGTACCAGATCTGGCTGATGTTCGAAGGCGAGCAACAGGTGGGACACGGTGTGGTGCAGATCATTCTCGATGAGGCGCATCTGCTCAACATCACGGTCAAGCCGGAAAACCAGGGGCGCGGGCTGGGGCTGACCCTGCTCGAATACCTGATGTCCCGCGCCTACGCCGCCAATGCCCGGGAATGTTTCCTGGAAGTGCGCGACAGCAACACCTCGGCGTTTCGCCTGTATGAACGTTATGGCTTCAACGAGATCGGTCGGCGTCGGGATTACTACCCGGCGGTCGGCGGGCGTGAAGATGCCGTGGTCATGGCCTGCACGCTCGTCGACTGATCCTTTTTAAAAGCTTCGCGAGCAAGCCGCTCCCACTTTGGGATTGAGTCGTTCACAAATGTAGTGATTCAATCAAAACCAATGTGGGAGCGGGCTTGCTCGCGAAGGCGTCATATCAGGCAACGAGATTAGCGCTTGCGATCCAGCGGATCGCGGCGCGCCAGTTCCGCTTCATCCAGCCCGTTGCCGCCGCCGATGTCGTCCTCGTGGACCACGCTCAGATCCCAATCCGCCGGGTTGCCTTCGCCAGCTTCCTCGGCGTCCCGCGCACCGTCTTCATGGATCAGGGTTTCCGGGCTGAGGTCGTCGTCGGTAGGTTCATGATCGGCGGTCGATGCCCCGGTCAAACCGGCTTCGCGCACGCGCTCGCGCGGCATAAGCTGCTCGCGCTCGCGTTCGGGCAGTTCATCGCCGATCTTCGCACTGGGCTCTTCATCGTCGAAATCCAGCTCGTGCACCGACCCCATGCGGTCTTCGTTATCATCGATGGGCTCCGGTTGCACCGCATCATATGGACGTCGTGAATCAGTCATGGCAAATCCTCATACTGTGGGCCTTACTGAGGTGGACTCACCGGGCGCGCGAGAATTCAAAGCAAATCACCCGCGATTCCTGCGTGACCCCGACGGGCGGTCGACTGTCCTACCAGCGCATCTTTCTTGAGGCCTTACAGCATGCATGACTTACAAGACCTGATTGATAACAACGAGCGTTGGGCTGACGCGATCACCAAGGAAGACCCGGATTTCTTCGCCAAGCTGGCCCGCCAGCAAACGCCTGAATATCTGTGGATCGGCTGCTCCGACGCACGGGTGCCGGCCAACGAAATCGTCGGCATGCTGCCGGGCGATCTGTTCGTTCACCGCAACGTCGCCAACGTGGTGCTGCACACCGACCTCAACTGCCTGTCGGTGATCCAGTACGCGGTGGACGTTCTCAAGGTCAAACATATCCTGGTGACCGGGCACTACGGCTGCGGCGGTGTGCGGGCGTCGATGCAGGATCGCCAGTTCGGCCTGATCGATGGCTGGCTGCGTTCGATCCGCGACCTGTACTACGAAAAACGCGAAGAACTGGCCAAGCTGCCGACCGAAGAAGAACAGGTCGACCGTCTGTGCGAGCTCAACGTGATCCAGCAAGTGGCCAACGTCGCCCACACCAGCATCATCCAGAACGCCTGGCATCGCGGGCAGAGCCTGTCGATCCACGGCTGCATCTACGGCATCAAGGATGGTCGCTGGAAAAGTCTGAACACCACGATCAGCGGTTTCGAGCAATTGCCGCCGCAGTACCGTTTGCGTCCGGTCGGCGCGCCTTGATCGGTCGTTCAGCGTAAACCTTGCCGACGCCGCCAGTTCAGCAAATAGCGCTGGCCTTCAAGATTGGGTGTTTCGTCGTAACCGGTGATCCACCCACGGCAGTTCGAGGACCCGCAACCACAGGCAAACTGCCGCAGCAGTTTGTCTTCGGTGGCGGTGTAATCGATGTTCAGCCTTTCACCCTCCACAATATCGCGCAGGGCCCACACCCATAACTCGCTCATGTCGAGAAAGGTGTTCGGGTCGCAGCAATGCTCGAACGCGCCGCAAAAACGCGGATCGTAGAGGTGGATACCGGCCAGCAGTTGCCGGGTCTGCCGGCATCGATAGGGCAGCAGTTGGCCAGAAACCCGGCACATGCGGGTGATACGCAGGAATGCCCGGCATGCTACGACAGCGGTGGCCACGCCCTCGGGATCGTGAACAATCTCGAAATCCTGCTTCGACGGAAATCCCATGCGCACGGGGAGCCCGGCAAAAGGATAAATGCCCTCGGTATCGCGCGCCGGTTTACCCGGTAGTGCGTAAGTGTTCATAACGGTCCTTGTTGGCTTCGGTGTCGCGACTTCCCTCGGCTGGCGTCCTGTCAGTCCTGCAACACGATGATTGGATCCAAGATCCCGCCAATCACACTAACGGTCTACTGTCAGATCTGACAGGCGAAATAGACGCTTTCCCGGGTCAGCCAGGGCTGACACGGGAAGAACGTCCGATTGCTCAGAGGTGGGCGGCGGGCGCGGCCATGTCCGGCAATGGGCTTTTCAGCTCTTGTAGCTGGGATTTGACCGGTGAGGTCGAGCAGGTTTTGTCCGCTTGTGCCACGGTCTCGTTGCGGATCGTGGTGTAGAACAGCTCGCAGGTCTTGGCTTTCTGCGTCACTTGCCAGGTCTGGGTACAGCTGTTGAGCAGTGTTTTCGGGTCGGTGCCTGGTTTGCTGCCCATCCCGGCCTGCCAGCAGGCGGCGCTCAAGTCCTGACCCATCACCTTCAGACCCGCGGCATCGGCCTTGGCCTGGGCATCGTCGCCGGTGTAGTTGCTCGGATCGGCGGCGTACCAGATGTAGCTCGGGTGGTTGGAACCCAGCACCGGCACATTTACGCCCGCACTCGGGCTGATGGTCGCCAGGCCCAGTACATTCACGCTCGCACCGTATTGCTGCTTGATCCAGTTACGCACCGGCGCACCAAAGGCAACCATTGGCAGTACGGCGCCGCTGGCGTTCTGGCTGACCTGCTTGACCATGGTGGTCTGGTAGTCCTTGAAGTAGTCGTACACGCCTTCCAGATCCTTGCCGGCGCTGGCAGGCGCGGCGATCGGGGCGATGTCGATGATGGTCTGGTAGGCCGGCGTCTGGTCGGCGGGGATGCCATTGTCGGTCAGCAGCGCGGCCCAGCGGTCGGTGGTGTTCGAGCGCAGGTAATCCTGGGCCTGGGTCAGCGAGTAATCCGGCGGGAAGTGCAGCAGCTCGACACTCTTGCGGTTTTCCAGCGCCATGCCCAGTGGCAGGAACAGGTACCAGCTATACGCCCATTTGCCGTCGGCGTTGAGCTTGCTGGCGCCGGTGTAGGCCAGATCGCCGGCGTCCAGCAGCGCGGTCAGCGGTTTGTCGTAACCCTGTGGTACGCCGCTGATTTCGGCATAGAGCTGATCGTTGTCGTTTTTCACCAGCACTTTGGCGTTGGTGTAGCCGTCACGCTGCACGCTCTGGCTCAGGTAGTGGGCGACGGTCTGCTCCAGCGTCCAGTTGCGAAAGCAGATCACGCTGCAATTGTTGGGGTAGGCGAAGAGGCGGGTGACGCGTTCGGTGCTGCCCAGTTTCAGGTCGACATCGGCGTGGGCGGCGGCGCTCAGCGTGAGCGCTGCGAGGGTGAGGCCTGCAAGTTTCAACATGCTCAGATCCTTTTCAGCGAGGGTAAAACCTTGGTGGAGGGCAATCCGGCCCGCGTCTAGCCTAGCCGGGGAACAGGAGTTTCAGCGAATAACCAAGCTGACTCGCAAGAATCACGCCGGTCATGACCACCAGAAACAGCAGTTGCAACGGGCTGAAATGCGCCCAGTGCAGCGCGGTCAGCCATGGGTGCTTGTCGCTGAACTCCGGGTCGAGCGTGCCGATGCGCCGCTTGTGCCAGAGCCCGATCAGGATCACCCCGATATAGGTGAAGGCTCCCAGACCACCGAGCATGACCGAGAACAGCAGGATCATCACGGCTTGCGGTACGCCATGGCGCAGCACGAGCCAGCGGGTATCAGGGTTCCATCGGCGTGGAATGATCCTTTCGGTCAACCACAGATCCTGAACGATCAAATGGGCGCTGATCAGAAACCAATAACTCAAGCCGATCCGGAAAAACCAGACAGGAACGCAGGCGAAGGCCAGGGGAATGACGATGCTCATCGCCGTGGTCTTGTGCTCGGCGGGCAGATAGAACAGCCACAGCGCCAGCGCAATCGCGGCCCATGACCGCACCCAGGTTTCGGCGGCGATGTAGCGCGGCAGAAACCGTCGCCAGTAGAAGACGTCGGCATAGGGCAAGCGGGCAAGCAGGTCGGGGAAGCGCCACTTGAGGGTCTCCGACAGCTGCTGGCAGGCCTGCCAGTCCGCCGGAATGAAGCGGTCGGTCAGGTCTTTGTGTTGCCGCGGCTTCATCGGGCTGATCAGCATGCGCGCGGCCAGTGCGTCGGGCGACCCGTTGCGCAGATCTTCGGCCCGGGCGCAAAGAGTGTCGTAGAGGCTTTCCTGGTTGCAGCGCTCGATCAGCGCCTGCCAGAGCCAGTCCGGTTGCGGATGAATGCCCTTGGTGTCGTCCCAGCCAAATAATTGGGAGATACGGTCGAACAGCGGAACGCTCCACTCTGTGTCCTGCAGCAGTTGCAGAATGATCTGCTGCCAGTGTTCCCGACGGTCGAACACCTGGAGCCACGGTTGGGCCGTATAAGTCCTGAGCAGCGCGAGAAATTCGCGCTCGTTTTGCGAAGCGAGCAGCGTTTCCAGCGATTGCCGGTAATCCGTCAGCAGCTCGTTGGCGAGAATGCTGCGCTGCCCGTCGCCGATGACGATCTCCTGCCAGGGGCCCAGCCAACCCAGGTGCTGCACCGCCCAACGGGCAATCGAAAGGCGCAGGGCGGGCTGATCGAAGCACAACGTCAGCAACAATGTCTGGAACGCCTGCGCACAATCCTGCTGGCGCGCTTGCTCCCAGCGCTCGTCCAGGTTGGCTTCCGAGAGGCCGTTCAGCAATTGCGATGCGGCTTCAATGGCCGGGTCGGCGGTCGGCTGCTCGGGCTCCAGGTTAAGAGGCTCCGGATTCAGGGGCTGTACCCGCAAGATCGGCGATTCGAGCGGTGCTTCGGGCGCGGCCGGGGTCACCGGTTCAAATAGCGCCGCAGGGTAATCCCAGGCATCGGTCCCGGTCTTCTGCAGCGCCTGAGCCATGGACTGCTCTTGTGCCGTCAGCGCGGCGATCCCCGGAGCCTGCATGACGTCGCCGTGTTCCTCGGTCTCTTCGTTTTCCAGGCGCCATTGGGCAATCGACAGTGCGCGCTCATAAGCCTCGCGCAGGCGCTGGAAGCCTGCGGCATCCTCATCTGGCCGGAAGACTTTCAGCAGACGCGCATAGCTGCGCTTGATATCACGCAGCCCGGCGTCTTCGGGCAGTTGCAGGACGGACCAGCATTCCATGTCGTGCTTCCTTACTGCCAAGGGCTGCGGTCGAGGGCGCTCAACTGCTTGCTCAGTTCGGTGCGGGTCTCACGGATCTGCCGCTCGTCCTGAGAGTCCAGGGCGTGCTGGAATTGCTTGGCCCAATGGCCGATCTGATCGCGCAAGTCGCCCAGGCTTTCCTGATACAGACGTTCCAGTCGTGCACTGAGCAGGGTGTTCACCTGTTGCTCGCGCGGATGGATCTTCAATTGCGCCAAGGCTTGCAGACGCTGCTGGATTTCCTCGGGCGTCAGCACGCCGGGGTTGTTCTCGATGACCAGCGAGTGTTGCTGACCGGTCAGGGGGATGCTGACCTGGGCTTCGAGCAAGCCGTTGTTGTCGTAGGTGAAGCGTACATCCAGCTCGACTTCGCCGGCCTTGCGCTTGGGCACCTTGATGTCCAGTTGGCCGAGCGCCACGTTGTCTTTGACCAGGCGGCTTTCGCCCTGAAAGATTTTTACGACCACCTGTTCCTGATTGTCGTGAAGGGTCTGCACGGTTTTCACCCGGCTGACCGGTACGATGCTGTTGCGCTCGATGATCGGCAGGTAATGACCGCTCTCATACTGGCGACCGACCTGGGTGGAGGTCTCGATCCCCAGCGTGTAGGAGCAGACATCGGTGAGCACCACTTCTTCCAGCGCGGCCGAACGGGCCTTGAGCGCTGCCTGAATCGCAGCACCCTGAGCGACCACCTGATCCGGATCGAGGCTGATCGACGGGAAGCGGCCGAACAGCCCGGCAGCCAGTTTGCGCACCAGTGGCATGCGGGTGGTGCCGCCGACCAGCAGGATTTCGTCGAGGTCGCTGACGCGGATGCGTGCGTCGCGCAGGGCTCGTTCGATCGGCGCGCGCAGGCGTTCGAGCAGCGGCATGTACAGCGTCGCCATTTGCGCCTGGGTGATGGTCTGGGTCCATTGTTTTTCGCCGACTTGCACTCGGAATTCGGCGCTGGCGTCCTGGCCCAGTGCGCGGCGCACACGCTCGGCTTCGCGGCGCAGCGGCTGGAGGATGGTGGAGCGCTCGGGGAAATCCGACACGTTGCGATGTTGGTCGATAAAGTGCTCGAGCAACACGTTGTCGAAATCCTCGCCACCGAGGAAGTTGTCACCGGCGCTGGCGCGCACTTCCATGACGCCTTCGAAGAGTTCGAGAATCGACACGTCAAAGGTGCCGCCGCCCAGGTCGAACACCAGGAACGAGGTTTCCTTGTCCCGTTGGTGCAGGCCGTAAGCCAGTGCGGCGGCGGTGGGTTCGTTGATCAGCTTTTCGACTTTCAGGCCCGCCAGCTCACCGGCGATGCGCGTGGCCTTGCGCTGGGCGTCGCTGAAATAGGCCGGCACGCTGATCACGGCTTCCGTGACGGTCTGGCCGTAGGTGCGCTCGACGTCTTCTTTCAGGCTCTTGAGCACCAGCGCCGACAATTCCTCAGGGCGGAATTTTTTATCCCCGAGGTAAACCTCCGTGGCGCTGCCCATGTGTCGCTTGAACAGCGAAGCCGTCAGGCGCGGGTGAGTGTGCAGACGCTCACGGGCGGCTTGTCCAACCAGAATCCGGCCCTGATCGTCCAGACCCACCACGCTGGGTGTCAGGAACTGCCCCAGGGCGTTGGGCACCAACTCGGTGGCGTCGCCCTGCCATACGGCAACAAGGCTGTTGGTGGTTCCCAGGTCAATCCCGACGATCATTGCAACGAACTCCCTTTGCGCTCTGACAAAAAATGAAACAGATATTGGCGCGCAAGAATATTACCGAGGCAGTGGCGCGGTAAAGAAAGATGATGGCTCTGAGCCATTATTTGCGACAGGCAACCGCAGAAAGGATCGTTCGGGGCGTTTTTGTCGAAGAGAGGACAGGGCGCCGGAGCCGGCACCCTGTCGTCATCGCTTACGGCATTACGGGCGGTAGATAGGAAAGCGTCGTGCCCAGCGCCCACAGCAACACCAGCACCAGCGGCGTGTGCACCAGCAATTGCACGAACGAGAAACCGATCAGATCCCGCGCCTTCAGCCCCAGTACGCCCAGCAGCGGCAGCATGTAGAACGGGTTGATCAGGTTCGGCAGGGCTTCGGCGGCGTTGTAGATCTGCACCGCCCAGCCGAGGTGATAGTTCAGATCGTTGGCCACCTGCATCACGTACGGCGCCTCGATGATCCACTTGCCGCCGCCGGACGGAATGAAAAAGCCGAGAATCGCCGAGTACACGCCCATCAGCAGTGCATAGGTGTCGTGGGAGGCAATGCTGACGAAGAAGGTCGAGATGTGATGGGCCAGAGTCTGGGCGTCAGTGCCCTTGACCGTGGTCATCAGCGCGGCGATCGAGCCGTACAGCGGGAACTGGATCAGCACACCGGTGGTGGTCGGCACGGCGCGCGACACCGCGTCGATGAAACTGCGCGGGCGCCAGTGCAGCAACGCGCCGAGCATGATGAACAGGAAGTTGTAGGTGTTGAGCCCGGAAATCGCGGTGATCGCCGGTTTGGTCGAGAACTCGTGGAACAGCCATCCGGCCGCCAGCAGCACCAGCAGAATGATCAGCAGCGGGCTGTGCTCCAGCCATTCGCCGGGCCGGGTGCGCGGTTGCAGCGGCGGCAGGTTGAAGGCCGGGTCGATGCCGCAGGCCTTGGCGTCACGTGCCGAGTTCGGGCCGGGCGCGGTGGCGTAGGCGATGATGATCGAAATCACGATCAGCGCCAGCAGCATCACGCCCGACTGCCAGAGGAAAATCGTCTGGGTGAACGGAATCACCCCGGTGATCGACAGAATCGACGGCGGCAGGCTGGCCGGGTTGGCCTGCAACTGCGCGGCGGACGAGGACAGGCCCAGCGCCCAAACCGCACCAAGGCCAAGGTAGGCGGCGGCACCGGCGGCGCGGTAGTCCATTTTCAGATCGGTGCGGCGGGCGAGGGCGCGGACCAGCAGGCCGCCGAACACCAGCGACAGCCCCCAGTTGAGCAGGGACGCGACCATCGAGATCAGCGCAACCCAGGCCACGGCGGAGCGGCCGTTCTTCGGGATCCGCGCCAGGCGATCGATCAGCTTCACGGCAGGCGGCGAACTGGCCACCACGTAACCGCCGATCACCACAAAGGCCATCTGCATGGTGAACGGGATCAGGCTCCAGAATCCGTCCCCGAAGGCCATGGCGGCGTCGGTGGGTTTGGCACCCATGGCCAGGGTCGCCAGCGCGACGATGATCACCGCCAGCGCGGCGAAGACCCAGGAGTCGGGAAACCAGCGTTCGGCGAAACTTGAACAGCGCAAGGCAAAGCGCGCAGAGCGGCTATCTTCGATATCAACGGCCACGGGAGTACCTCGGATTTTTATGTTTATTGTGGTCTTCGGGGCTTGGCCGGCCCGTCTGGACAGGTGCCAACAGTAAATCAACCGGCGGATTTTTGTGACCGTGTTTTGCCGAATCAGACTATGGTCTAACGGGTTGTCCGGCGGCCCGTTTGCGTAGACCATGGGCGCCTTGGTTTTTTGCCTGCCAGAGTTCTTTGCCATGACTGCCCATTCCACTGCCCGACCGGCGCCGTTCAGCCGTTCCGACTACAAGACCCTCGGCCTTGCGGCCCTGGGCGGGGCGCTGGAGATCTACGATTTCATCATTTTCGTGTTCTTCGCCCTGACCCTCAGCCAGCTGTTCTTCCCGCCGGAAATGCCCGAGTGGCTGCGCCTGCTGCAAAGTTTCGGGATCTTCGTCACCGGCTATCTGGCGCGCCCGCTGGGCGGAATCCTGATGGCGCATTTCGCCGACCGGTTGGGGCGCAAGAAGGTTTTCAGCCTGAGCATCCTGATGATGGCGCTGCCGTGCCTGCTGATCGGGATCATGCCGACCTACGCGCAAATCGGCTATTTCGCACCGCTGTTGCTGCTGGCGCTGCGCATCCTGCAAGGCGCAGCGGTGGGCGGTGAAGTGCCGAGCGCCTGGGTGTTTGTGGCCGAGCACGCGCCGGCCGGCCATCGCGGTTATGCCCTGGGCTTTCTGCAGGCCGGTTTGACCTTCGGTTATTTGATCGGCGCACTGACTGCGACCTTCCTGGCGCAAGTGTTCACCCCCGCCGAAGTGCTGGATTACGCCTGGCGTTATCCGTTCCTGCTCGGCGGCGTGTTCGGTGTGATCGGCGTCTGGTTGCGCCGCTGGCTGAGCGAAACCCCGGTGTTCATGGCCATGGAGGCGCAGCGCGAGGCGCGGGTCGAACTGCCGCTGCGCACCGTGCTGCGCGATCATCGCCTGGCCATGTTGCCGGCGATGCTGCTGACCTGCGTGCTGACCTCGGCGGTGGTGGTGTTCGTGGTCATCACCCCGACCATGATGCAGAAATCCTTCGGCATGACTGCCGGCCACACTTTTGCGCTCAGCGCATTGGGCATCGTCTTCCTGAATATCGGCTGTGTGATTGCCGGCCGGCTGGTCGATCGCATCGGCGCGTGGCGCACGGTCATGCTCTACAGTCTGTTGCTGCCACTGGGGATCGGCCTGCTTTACACCTGCCTGATCAGCGGCGGTGACTGGGTCGGTCTGGCTTACGCCGTCGCCGGATTGTGCTGTGGCGTGGTCGGTGCGGTGCCGTCGGTGATGGTCAGCCTGTTCCCGGCGCGGATCCGCGTTTCCGGGATCTCCTTCACCTACAACATTGCCTACGCCGCCTGGGCGAGTGTCACACCGTTGCTGCTGATCGGTCTGATGCCGTGGAGTCCGTGGATCTGTGTGATGTTCTGCGCGGTGATGGGCGCGGTAGGTGTCGCCAGTGCGGCGTATTTTGGTTCGCGAATGCCACGCGCGGAGCGGTGTGCCGTGGCCGGCACCGCCTGAGTTGTCGAGGCGTAACTATTTTTGTAGGACACGCCTCAAACGCTCTTCAGAAAAGCCCTCCAAGGCCGATGGTTAGGCTGTGTGTCCGCTATCCATCCAGTCCATCGGTGCTCTCCCCCATGTTCAACAAACGCCTGAAGCAAGAGCTGGCGGCTCTTCGTGAAGAACTCTCCAGCCTTCTGCAAGTGAAGGAGAGCCTGGAAAGCGAGATGCTGGTGCTCAATCTCGAGCCTGACGGACGGATTCAGTCGGTCAACCAGAACTTCCTCAGCGAAATGCTCTACAAGAGCCACGACCTGATCGGCCGCGCCATCGAAGACATCGTGCCGGCCCATGTGAAATCCGACGAGTTTCATCACCGCTTCAAGGCCGCTTTGACCCGTGGCGAGCATTTCGCCGGCGCTGTGCGTCTTTCCCGCGGTAATGGCGAAGAGGCGTGGTTGCGTTCGATCGTGCAGCCGATTCGTTCATCGGATGGCCGGATCAAACATTTTTCGATTTTCTCCAGCGACCTGACCCGCACCATCGAGGCCTCCCGCGAACACGAAAACCTGATCGGCGCACTGGTGCGTTCGACCGCCGTGATCGAGTTCGACCTCAGCGGAAACGTGCTGAGTGCCAACGACCGGTTTCTCCAGGGCATGGGTTACAGCCTGGCGCAGATCAAGGGCAAACATCACCGCCAGTTCTGCGAGCCGGAGGAGTACAACAGCGCCGAGTACCAGAACTTCTGGCGTCGCCTGAACAACGGCGAATTTGTCGCCGGCCGTTTCAAGCGGATCGACAGCCATGGTCGTGTCGTCTGGCTGGAGGCGTCTTACAACCCGGTGCTCGATGCCAACGAAAAACTCTACAAAGTGGTGAAGTTCGCCACGGTGATCACCGATCAGGTCAATCAGGAACAGGCCGTTGCCGATGCCGCCAATATCGCCTACAGCACGTCCCTGCAGACCGACAGCACGGCCCAGCGCGGCACCCGTGTGGTGACTGAAGCGGTCAATGTGATGCGCGATTTGTCCAGGCACATGCAGACTGCCGGCGAAGGCATCGAGGCGCTGAACGAGCAATCCCAGGTGATCGGCACCATCGTCAAGACCATCAGCGGCATTGCCGAACAGACCAACCTGCTGGCGCTTAACGCCGCCATCGAAGCCGCTCGCGCCGGTGAACAGGGGCGCGGGTTTGCGGTGGTGGCCGACGAAGTGCGGCAACTGGCCTCGCGGACCAGCCAGGCGACCGAAGAAATCGTCGGCGTGGTGCGCCAGAACCAGGACATGGCGCGCAACGCCGTGGCCCTGATGACCGACGGCAAGCAACAGGCCGAACAAGGGCTGGCGCTGGCGGCCGAGGCCGGTACGGTGATCGTCGAGATCCAGGACGGCGCGCAGAAAGTGGTGAACGCGGTCGGCCAGTTTGCCAATCAGTTATCCAGCTGATGCTTTCAGGCGAAGGGATTGTCCATGGCAATCCCTTCGCGGTTTTTATCCCGCTACAATCGGCTCTTTTTCCCGGAGCAGATCCCATGAGCGAGTCTTTCCGTCGCCCGGTTCCCCTGAACAAAGCCTACCGCCTGCTCAATCACGGGCCGACCGTGCTGGTCAGCGCCGCCCATGCCGGGCAGCGCAACATCATGGCCGCGGCGTGGGCCATGCCGCTGGATTTCGAACCGCCGAAAGTCGCGGTGGTCCTCGACAAATCAACCTGGACCCGGCAACTGCTCGAGGCGTCGGGCACCTTCGTTCTCAACGTTCCTTGTGTGAATCAGGCTGACATCGTGCAGACCGTCGGCTCGACTTCAGGCCTGGAAATCAATCGCGATCAAGGTCAGGACAAGTTCCAGGCGTACGGCTTGCAGAGCTTCGCTGGCGAGCAGATCGAGGCACCGATGCTGGACGGTTGTGTGGCCTGGCTCGAATGCCGGTTGCTGCCGGAGCCGCGCAATCACGAACAGTACGATCTGTTTCTGGCCGAGGTGATCGCGGCGCAGGCTGATTCGCGGGTGTTCAGCGATGGACGCTGGCATTTTGAAGGGCATGACGGCTTGCGCACTCTGCACCATGTGGCTGGCGGGCATTTCCTGACGATTGGCAATCCGGTGGATGGCAAGACGCTTGAGGTTTGAGCGCCGCTGAATGACAAGTCATGGCCGGATGTTGCAATACAAAAAAGGCTTACCTCTCGGTAAGCCTTTTTCAGTTGGCAGCGTTGATTCAATCCCCCAACGCTACTCCTTCGCGCCGAGGATCTGCCCCACCTGACAGCGTTGCCTTCCCCGCAGCATCCTTGACCCGCACGATGGCCTGGGTGCCGCTGGTCATGTCGATTTCGTTGACGGTGTGGCCCTTGTCCTTGAGTGCCTGGATCAGCGTCGGGCTGAACTGGCCCTGTTCCAGTTCAGTGGGGCCGTTGCGGCTGCCGAAGTTGGGCAGGCTGATGGCGCTTTGAGGGTCGAGGTTCCAGTCGAGCAGGCCGACGGTGGTTTTGGCCACGTATTCGATGATCTGCGAGCCGCCGGGAGAGCCAACGGTGGCGACGAACTCGCCGCTGTTGCGGTCGAAGATCAGGGTCGGCGCCATCGACGAGCGCGGGCGTTTGCCGGGCTCCACGCGGTTGGCGACTTTCTGTCCGTTCTCTTCCGGGATGAACGAGAAGTCGGTCATCTGGTTGTTGAGCAAGAAGCCCTGAACCATCAGGTGCGAGCCGAAGGCTGCTTCGATGGTGGTGGTCATCGACACGGCGCCACCGAAGTCATCCACGGCAACCACTTGCGAGGTGGAAATGCGCAGCGGCGAGCGATCCGGCGCGTAGGCAACCTGCACGCCCGGCGGTGTGCCGGGTTTGGCGCTGCCCATGCTGCGTTCGCCGATCAGGCTGGCGCGGCTGGCCAGGTAACCTGGATCGACCAGGCCCTTGACCGGCACCGGCACAAAGTCGGTATCGGCTACGTATTGCGCGCGGTCGGCGTAGGCCAGGCGCTCGGCTTCGGCGATCAGGTGCACGGCTTGCGGTGCCGGTTCGATGCCGGCCGGTTTATCGGTCTTCACAGGCTTGAGCGGCGTCAGGGACAGGCGCGGATCGCGGGTTTCCAGCGCCTGCAAGGTGCCGAGAATCTGCGCCACCGCAATCCCGCCCGATGACGGCGGCGGCATTCCGCAAACTTGCCAGCGCTTGTAGTCGGTGCACAGGGGCGCGCGTTCCTTGGCCTGATAGTGCTGAAGGTCGGTCAGCGACAGGCTGCCGGGGTTGGCGTGACCCTGAACCTTGGCCACGATCTCTTCGGCGATCGGGCCTTTGTACAGTGCGTCCGCACCTTCGTTGGCGATGCGTTTGAGCACGGCGGCCAGCGCCGGGTTTTGCAGTCGCGTGCCGACGGCTTTGACGCTGCCATCGCTGTTCAGAAAGTACCTGGCCATGTCTGGCGAGCGGCGAATCACCGGGTCGGATTCCAGCAGCGAATGCAGGCGCGGGGAGATCGCAAAACCCTGCTCGGCCAGTTTGATCGCCGGCTCGAACAATGTTGCCCACGGCAAGCGGCCGTGCTTTTTGTGCGCCAGTTCCAATGCACGCATCACGCCCGGCGTGCCGACGGAGCGTCCACCGATCTGCGCCTGCGGGAACGGCATCGGTTTGCCGTCGGCTTGTAAAAACAGCTTTTCGGTCGCACCGGCCGGTGCGGTTTCGCGACCGTCATAGGTGCGCACCTGTTTACCATCCCACAGCACGATCATCGCGCCACCGCCGATCCCCGAGGACTGCGGTTCGACCAGGGTCAACACGGCTTGCATTGCAATGGCGGCATCGATGGCGGAACCACCCTGACGCAACATCTCGCGCCCGGCCTCGGCGGCTAATGGATTGGCAGCGGCGGCCATGTGTTTTTCGGCGTGGCTGGCTTGCAGGCCGGTGCGGTAACCGGAGGCGGCTTCCGGTGCCAGCGGCAGGGTCGAGGAGGGCGGGGCGTTGCAGGCCGTGAGGGCGATGGCGCTGACGATCAGCGTCAAGGCGGGCAGGCGGAAACGGTTCAGGGGCAGGGCTGGAAACACGCGGGGCTCTCCGTCCGTGGGATAAAAGTCTGACGGACTGTATCGACCGGCCGTGTACGACGCAAACCGCAGGTGTGTTTGTCCTTCATGCCTTGGCGAATTTTCTGTAGGGTCAGAGCCAATAGTGAAGCCAGAACAATCAACAAGAGGCCGCCATGCACAACGCATTTCCGACACAGCCCAGCTATCGCGAACAGCGCGAGCGCTTTCTTGCCGCCGCGAAGGTGGCGGGTGCCACGCTCTCTTTGTACGTGCATCCGCTCAATGGGCCGTTTGGCGAGTCTTTGGGTACCGATGTCGCGGTGCTGGGGGATCCAGCGGCCAAACGGCGCCTGGTGGCGCTCAGCGGCACCCACGGTGTTGAGGGTTATTACGGTTCGGAGTGCCAGATCGACTGGCTGAAGCATTTCACGCCGGAGTCGCTGCCGAAGGATGTCGCGGTGGTGATGGTTCACCTGATCAACCCGTGGGGCACGGCGTGGCTGCGGCGGGTCAATGAAGACAACGTCGACCTCAACCGCAATCACCTGGATTTCAACCGACCGCTTCCGGACAACCGTGCTTACGCCGCGCTGCATGAAATCTACGCCTGCACCGACTTGAATGGTCCCGAGCGGCAAAAGGCTGATGCCTTGCTCGATGTGCAAATTGCCGAGCATGGCTGGCCGGCCGTCATGTCGATTGTCGAGGGCGGGCAGCACAGTCATCCCGACGGATTGTTTTTTGGCGGACTCGCGCCGAGCTGGTCGAATCGCACGCTGCATTCAATCATCGAGAATCATCTGGCCGGTGCTGAAACCGTGATGTGTTTCGACCTGCACACCGGCGCCGGCGAGTACGGGCATCCGATGCTGCTGACGATTACTCAGGCACCGTATCCGGCACTGGCCCAAGCGCAATCCATTTACGGCCCGTGGCTCTACACGCTGCACACCGGTGCCGAAACCTTGAGTGATACCGGTGTTGCGGCAACCGCTACGGGTTACACCTCGCAGGCGCTGCTTAGTGCGCTGCCGAATGTGCAACTGATGCCATTTGTGATCGAGTGCGGGACTTACCCAGGGCCGGACGTGCATCGTTACCTGCGCGACGATCACTGGCTGCATCTGCATGGCAATCCGCTGGATGCGACGGGGCGGGCGATAAAGTTGAATCTGCTGGAGCAGTTTTATCCGGCGGATCCGGACTGGCGGGCGATGGTCGGTTTACGGACGCGGCAGATCTGGGCGAAAGGGCTGGCGGCCCTGGGATAATAGGTATAAACAAACGGCTTGCCCTTCGGTAAGCCGTTTTGACTGCTTGGATATTTGCAGTGGTGGGACTATGGGGGCCTGATGTTCACTGCTTGAAGCCAGGCAGTCCGTTGGTCGCACGCCATTCTTTCACGGTCTTCGTAATGCCCACGGCAGAGTTGTCCTCTCCTGGTTCGGGATAAAAAATCAAGTCGGTGCCATCCGGGTGACCCGTAAGCTTTCTGAATTGTGCCAGCAGCTCGCCAAGCTCCGTATCCGATCCACTTTTATTGGTGGCACGTATTTTTTCGATGAAACGGATAAATTCGGTTTCAGTGTATTCAGATATTTTTTCCATGTGTGTTCACTTTTTTTTATGTTGAAAGATGTGATTTTTAGGGGTGTTGATTCGGAGGTTGTCTATGTCGTAGACAGCGCCGCCATCAGTAATCCGCTCGACGTGATGTATTTCAAATACCCCTCTTGTGCCTACAGACTCCCTGTCTCGAACCGCGGGTGCGTTGCCCGACATTAAACGATCTTGGGCATCCGAATTGAACTGATCGAAAAGTTCTGGATCATCCCGCACGGCTTGCCAGAGTGCTTTTCTGAACGCGTCGAAACTTGAAAACTCCCGCCCTCTGAGTCTGTCCGCTATTCGCGTGGGAATTGGCACACCAATCCCCGTTCCTGCTCCCGCCAGCCATATCCCGGAAACATCCTCACCAATCCCCGTCACCGTCCCGGGCGTCAATCTGGCCGGCTTAGAAAACACCACATACAACGACTTCAGCCCGGTCTCCGCCGGAAACACCAGAATACAATCCTCGGCGGTGATGTCTTCGCCGGGCAGGATTTCAATCTGGCTGTCGGTGTTCGCGGCGATCGGGTGGACGAGGATCGTACTCAGTGCTTCGCCGTGCTCCGGGTGAACCAGCGGCGGCATCGATCCCAGCGGCCCGCGTTGCGGCGTCCACAAAATCGTGATGCCGTTGAGCTTCGCCTCCATGGCGGTCTTGTCGTTGTTCCACTCGACTTTTACGGTACGCACGGAGTCGTCGCCCGAGACGCCGGTGTGGATGCCGTAGACCTGCATGACCCCTCCGGCATCACGCCGGAACTGGAAGCGCACGCGAGTGGTGGCGCGGGGTAGGGTGCGCAGTTGTTCGTCGGTATAAAGGGTGCCGTCGCCCATTCTGGCCGGCAGCATCCCTAGGATGAAAACACTGGCCGGGCCTGTCGCACCACGGATTGCCCAGTTGAGACGTTGCTGCAGAATTCCACCGCCCGCCATGCGCCCCAAGGCCAGATCGGCGCCGATTGCTTTCGCTACGACCTTACTGGCTGCGGGAAAGCGTATGGCGCCCGCCACCATGATCTTGCCGAAACTGGAGGCGGGCTCAGGTGTTGTGCCCGCATCCGTCCGGCACCAGTTGTCCGGTGTGCAGGACTTGGCAAATACCAGATCGTCGCGGGGCTTTGGGGTTGGCCATTCATCTGTTGGAACGTAGACGGGTTCCGGCTCTCGGGGCGGAAACCAGGCGGCCCATGAGGCGCCGCCGTTCGGAAGCTTTCGGCGCCAGATATCATCGAAAAGGTTTTTGTCCGGGTCCATGACAACTCCCTGTCTGTCTTTGGATCAAGACAGGGGAGCTTGTCGGCCAATCGCGATGGCGATCAAATCGACTTGCCGGGATGCGCGTGCTTGAACGAACGAAAAATCCTCTTCGTACGCTTTTCGCACCCGGTTCCTACGGAGCCAGCCGATTCACTGAGGAAGGGCACTTTTCTCGAGGCATAAAAAAACGGCCTACCTTTCGGTAAGCCGTTTTTAGTACTTGGTGGCTACACAGGGACTTGAACCCCGGACCCCAGCATTATGAATGCTATGCTCTAACCAACTGAGCTATGTAGCCAAGTGGCGCGCATTATTCCCCTGAAATGGAAAAGCGTCAAGCGTAAATTCAAAATATTTCTTCTTATTTTCAACCGCTTATCCTCCCGCGCCGAAAATCGGCGCGGGAGGGGCTTTCAACGCAGCTGAAATCTTCCAGTGTTGGCACTCAAGGCATGGCTGCCCTGGCTCAAGGTGTCCGCCGCAAGATTCACGGCCCGCGCGCCTTCGAGCAGGCGAACCGCCGCCTGATCCACCTGCTGGATATTGCCGCTGACCTCATCGGCGGTGCTGGCCTGTTCTTCGACCGCCGTGGCGATCTGGGCGAGGGTGTCGGTGACGCTCTGCACGGCGCTGGCGATTTCTCCCAGGCGTTCGCCCAGTCCGGTGACCGCTTCCGCGTCTGATTGCGCCTGACCGCACGCAGCCTCCATCAAGCTCACGGCTTCGTTGACCGTATTGCGCAGACTGTCGACCGTACCGGCGATCTGCGCCGTGGACGATTGCGTACGTTGCGACAGGCTGCGCACCTCGTCGGCCACCACGGCAAAACCGCGACCCTGTTCACCCGCACGAGCGGCCTCGATGGCGGCGTTGAGCGCCAGAAGGTTGGTCTGTTCGGCGACGCCGCGAATGGTGTCGACCACCAATTGAATCTGCTGCCCTTGCTCGCTGACCCGGCCGAGCGCTGCGGCAGTTTCGTTCAGGCGCTGATTGAGCTGCTGGATACTCGCTGTGGTGCGTTGACTGTCACGGCTGCTGTCGGCAGCGATGCGCTGGGTGTGCTGGGCGCTGCCCGAAGCCTGTTCGCAACTCTGCGCCACGCCTTGGGACGTCGCCGCCAGTTGCGTGGCCGCTGCGGCGATCTGGCTGATCTGCAATTGCTGCGCCTCGACTTCGCTGAGAGCGCCGCTGGAGTGATCGTTGAGGCTGCGCACCGCATTGCTCAGTTGCGAAGTCTCGTGATCGACACCCAGCAGGCTGGTGCGCAGTTGCACCACCGCCACGTTAAGCGCGGTGCTGATCGACGCCAATTCATCACGGCCCACGACCGGCACTTGCAAGCTCAGATTGCCGTCGCGCAGAGCCTCGGCGAGCAGCGTGATGCCGCTGGCGCTACGACGGATCGAGGCTTGCAGGCACACGAACAAATATAGCGCCGCCAGCAACAGGCAACCGAAGACCGCCGCGACAACGATGAACTGACGAATCGCCGATCCGTGGTAGTCATCCAGCCGCCGATCCAGCGACACCAGCGATTGCTGGCGCAGCGTGGCGAGGTTGCCGAGCAGGGCGTCGAGGCTGCGTTCGAACTCTTCCGGCTTGAGATTGATGCTACCGCCGAACACGCCGTCATCCAGCACTTTGAGACCGGCATCCAGTTGCTTGAGGCTGTCGTGATATTGCCCGGCCCAGCCTTGCAGGGCTGGCGGCAGACGCGCTTCAAGCAGGCTCGCGGTTTTCACCAACTGCTCGCGCGCATCGCCGATGCGGCTGCGCAGGTCACGCAGTTGCAGACGGCTTTGCAGGGTGAACTGACCGGAAACCACGGACGCCTGGCCGACGGCTGCCAGTCGGCCGACCCGCTCGATCAGGTCCGGTGCGTGTTGGGTGGAAATCTGTGTCAGCAGATAGGTTTCCAGCCATGGCGCGAGGATCAGGCGATTGTCCATCGCGATCTGTTCGCGCAACGCTTGCAGGGCGCTGAGGGCATTGGTGAAGCGGTCGTAACCATCCGGCCACCAACCGACACCGGAGAGGCTTTTCGAGTCCAGACCATTGAGCGCAGCTTGCAGTGCCTGATAGCGGGTCAGGGTTTCACCTTCCGCGCCTTCGGCTTGCAAGGCATTGCCCAGCTCCAGCGTGGCCTGAGCAACGGCAGGCTGCACGCCATCGAATGCGGCCACGGCGGCCAGAGTCGCGGGTGTCGGCTGGCGGTTGGTTTCCGTGGCGCGCCAGCGGGCGGCGCGGTCGCGTTGGGCGGCGAGCAGGTTGTCGAGTGCATCGAGGGCGAGCAACTGCCGCACACCGGCACGTTCACCGGCGATCAGGTTAAGTTTGTCGCTATAGTCCTGGCCGATCATCAACAGGCTGCCGGCCAATGGCAGGATGAACAGCAGAAACAACAGCTGGAATTTACGTGCGAAGCCAAATCGCCCCAGCAACCTGATCCCCGGTGATAAAAAAGCCTGCATGCCCCATGACTCCTCTGGACACCACGCACCATCGGCGTGCATCGCGGTCGTTGCGACCGTGACTGGTGCCCTGCTAAAAGGCCTCGAAAGTTCACCCTTGCCCGCTCTGTAGGCCGGCTCTGTAGCGAAACTTCCCATTCTCGATGCCCTTTGTAAGGGCACCGCGTTCAAGCGGATAAGCAAGGCAAGATTCAGACCATGGCGTTGCGCTATCACTTGCGGCGCGACGACTGAATAGTTCGTTAGCTGGCTAAGGGGATGGCGCTGGCGCACCGAAAAATGGCACATTGACGCACCTGCCCGCGTGCACCCATCTGCAGTCCGGAAACTCCCATGGCTATCAGCAACGTTCAGACCGCCGCTGCCTCGGCGTCCGCTCCTCCACAAAGCAGCCCTTTGGTGATGCGCATCATCGGCGCGGTGGCGCTGGCGCATTTGATCAACGACCTGATCCAGTCAGTGCTGCCGTCGATCTATCCGATGCTCAAGGCCAACTATGGTTTGAGTTTTACCCAGGTCGGCCTGATTACCCTGACCTTTCAGTTGACCGCGTCGCTGTTGCAGCCGTGGGTCGGTTATCACACCGACCGGCATCCGAAACCGTGGCTGCTGCCCGCCGGTTCCGTGTGCACGTTGATCGGCATTGTGATGATGTCGGTGGTTGGCAGTTTCCCTCTTATCTTGCTGGCGGCGGCGCTGATCGGAATCGGCTCTTCGACCTTCCACCCTGAAGCTTCCCGCATCGCGCGTCTGGCGTCGGGCGGGCGTTTCGGTCTGGCGCAATCGACCTTTCAGGTCGGTGGTAACGCCGGTTCGGCCTTCGGCCCGTTGCTGGCAGCGGCGATCATCATTCCTTTCGGGCAGGGCAATGTGGCCTGGTTCGGGCTGTTCGCGGTGTTTGCGTTGTTCGTGCTCTATCGCATCAGTCGCTGGTACGCCCATCACCTGAACCTGTTCAAGCTCAAGGCCGGCCAGGCCGCCACTCATGGACTGTCGAAGGGCAGGGTGGTCAGTGCGCTGGTGGTGCTGGGGCTGCTGGTGTTCTCCAAGTATTTCTACATGGCCAGCCTGACCAGTTACTTCACCTTCTACCTGATCGAGAAGTTCGACCTGTCGGTGGCCAGTTCGCAGCTGCATCTGTTCCTGTTCCTCGGCGCGGTGGCGGCGGGTACGTTCTTTGGCGGGCCGATTGGCGACAAGATCGGGCGCAAGGCGGTGATCTGGTTCTCGATCCTCGGCGTGGCACCGTTCACGCTGCTCATGCCCCATGTCGACCTGTTCTGGACCAGCGTCCTGAGCGTGGTGATCGGCTTCATCCTGGCTTCGGCGTTCTCGGCGATTGTGGTGTACGCGCAGGAACTGGTGCCGGGCAATGTCGGGATGATTGCCGGGGTGTTCTTCGGTCTGATGTTCGGCTTTGGCGGGATTGGCGCGGCGTTGCTCGGGCATCTGGCGGACATTCACGGCATCGAATACGTGTACTTCCTGTGCTCGTTCCTGCCGCTGTTCGGGGTGCTGGCGATCTTCCTGCCGAGAACCAAAAAGGCCTGACGGGCTGAATGTCAGGCACAAAAAAGCCGCGTATCAAACGCGGCTTTTTCTTGGGTGCAGCTTTTACACGTTGTGGCTATACCGACTAATTGTCAGTCATGGACATTGATTTAACTGATTGTTTTGTATGGACTTGTCGCGGAAAACTAATGTCCATAGAAAATCTGAATTTCGCTTTAGCCGGTTCAGAGAACGGTGAAAAGTACTGACTGCTTCACCGTCTCCTACACATGGGCCTCGCGAAACCTGTTGGGTGGTAGGCAGGTGGAGAGCACGCTACGCGGACAGTCGAAGGTCAATCAGTTTCCGCTTTACGACTTCCGTCCGGCCCACACTCTCAAAAACAGCCTGCTGTCCAAAATACGGGGCCTGCTCGACTTGGAGCCAGGATGGGATGGCTCGGGGTTAGTAGACCACTCCAGAAGCACTCGACGGATTACCCGGTGCGGCGCCTTTGCCAAACCCTAAAGGTGGATCCCAGCGGCTACTACGCCTGGTTGGCCGAGCTTCAGTCTGCCCGAGCAAAAGAAGGTCATCGTCTGCTTGGCTTGATCGAACATGCTTGGCTCGAAAGCGGAGGCGTGTACGGCTACCGCAAAATTCATGATGACCTACGTGAGCTGCGAGAGACATGCGGGCGAAATCGACTCGGTCGTTTGATGCAGGCATAGGGGTTGCGTTCGTAAACAGGCTATCGCCGTCGACCTGGTTTTTATGGCGGAAAACCAACCGCGGCCTCGCCCAACCACCCTGACCTACCCGGCACAAGAAGCTCATTGGGACCACACTGTTGGTTAAGGGGCTGGAGTTTGATCATGCGGTCATCCTGGACGCAGACTCCCTTGACGCTAAGGACCTGTACGTTGCAATGACACGAGGTACCAAATCCCTCAGATAATTGGGTCTGGGAGGCATGTGCCAGTGCGATTATCCAGTCCATAAACACCGGGTTGTCTTCGATGATGGAGTGAAAACGTCCCGAGGCGGACAGTATCGGGGCCCTGGAGCAGACAGAAAACTCTGAAGCAGCGTGAACCTAGGTGTTCATGAACGCTCCAGGCAGGACCATGCGCCGCTTAGGCAATGTCAACTTAGGACATGCTCCACGTCCGGTTTAGACAAGATCTTGTCCTCCCCAAACGGTCGATCAAGTTTTTTACCTTCAATAATTCACATAACGGCTTGCCTCGCGCCATAGGCCAGCCGTTGCAGTTTTCGAGTAAGCAGCCTCGTCTTACAACTCCAATGCTGCGGCGCCCTTGCACCGGCAATCCGGTAGCACTCCTAAAAAAATAGAACTTACTACGTTTCTAACGCCGCGCCGCGCCGCGCGGAACGCGTTCGCGCGCTTATTGAAGACTTGACTGCCATGATCGCTACTTCTGCTTCCAGCACCGGTGTATCCACCGGTCATCGCAATGTTTTGCTCGCCGCACACGTCGCTGCGGTGCTGTTTGGGCTTACCGGTATCCTCGGGGCGTTGATTCTCGCCGATGCCAGCGTCATTACTTTCGGCCGAGCGACATTTGCCTTCATTGCCCTTGGGTTTGTTGCTGGCCTCAAGGGCACTCGTCTGTTGGATGCCCTGAGCTGGCGCAATCTACCGGTCATTGGCCTCACTGGCACTTTATTGGCCGCCCACTGGGTTACGTTCTTCATTGCTGTGAAAGTGGGGGGCGTAGCAGTCGCTACGCTCGGCTTCGCCAGCTTCCCCGCGTTCATCGCTCTCGTGGACTTGCTGCTGTTTCGCGAGCGTATCGCTAGAACCGAAGGCCTGCTGCTGCTGATGGTGACAGCTGGGCTGGTGTTGGTGGTTCCTTCATTCGACCTGCTCGACAAGGGTACTGTCGGTTTGGTCTGGGGGTTGGCTTCGGGCTTGTCATTCGCACTGCTGGCGGTGGCTAACCGTCGCCACACAGGGGGTATGAACGCCCTGCAGATCGCGTTTTGGCAGAACGTGGTAGTGGCAGCGCTGATGATCCCCTTTGCGTTTAGCCACCTCGCCACTGCCAGCCTGCGGGCTGATGACTGGGTAAACCTGGCGCTGCTGGGCGTTTTCTGTACCGGGCTTTCGCAATTTCTTTTCGTAAAGAGCCTGGATGGCCTGCAGGCGCGCACGGCTGGGATGATCATCGCCCTGGAGCCTGTGTATGCCATCGCTTGTGCTTGGTGGATATTTGGCGAACAGCCTTCACTGCGCATGGGTGCTGGGGCGGCGCTAGTGGTGCTGGCCACTGTGTTGAGCGCCCGCTGCAAACCATCATCTCACTGACGCTGTGTAGCCCGGGATATGTCCGGCTCACTCCATTTGGTGTCCGAACCAGTCAATTGAGTCCTGTTTTCGCTCTCTATGGTTAAGCGGTGACGTGCCCTGGCACTGCACCCTACCCATAACAAGAGCAAAAGCAGGGAACATAATGACTATGACGACGTCTGGGAAAGCCAGCGATCAGTTGGCGCAGGGATTCAAGCCTCGACATGTGACTATGTTGTCGATTGCCGGAGTGATCGGCGCGGGTTTATTCGTAGGTTCCGGACAAGCGATCGCTGCGGCAGGTCCGGCAGCGATCATTGCCTATGCGCTTGCTGGCGCTCTCGTAGTGCTGGTAATGCGCATGCTAGGCGAGATGGCGGTGGCGAGTCCTGACACCGGTTCCTTTTCCACTTATGCAGATCGTGCAATCGGGCGCTGGGCCGGTTTCACCATTGGCTGGCTGTATTGGTGGTTCTGGGTGCTGGTGATTCCGATCGAGGCGATTGCTGCCGGCGTCGTGCTCAACAACTGGTTTCCCGGGGTTCAACCCTGGTGCTTCGCGTTGTCGATGACAGTGCTGCTCACCGCCACAAACCTGTTCAGCGTAGCCAAGTACGGTGAGTTCGAATTCTGGTTCGCAATGCTCAAGGTGATCGCGATCGTTGCCTTCATCGCACTTGGCGGATTCGCTCTGGCAGGGGCACTGCCGGCACGCGAGGTCAGCGGTCTGGCGAGTCTGATGAGCGCCCATGGTGGTTTCATGCCCAATGGCTGGACGGCCATCATTGGTGCCCTGCTCACCACCATGTTCAGCTACCTCGGCACCGAAGCGGTCACTATCGCCGCTTCCGAATCTGCCGACCCCGCCCGAAATATCGCCAAGGCCACACGCTCGGTGATCTGGCGGATAAGCGTGTTCTACCTGCTTTCTATCTTCATCATTATATCGGTGGTGCCATGGAATGATCCGCTGCTGCCACTTCATGGTTCCTATCAACGGGCTTTGGAGATCATGAACATTCCCTATGCCAAGCTGATGGTGGACATTGTGGTGCTAGTGGCGGTGGCCAGCTGTCTGAACTCATCCATCTACATCGCTTCGCGCATGTTGTTCTCTCTTGCCAAGCGCGGAGATGCACCGGTTTCCATAGGCCGTACTTCGCGAGCCGGTGTACCTCGGACTGCCGTGATAGGCAGCACACTGATTGGAATGGTGACCACCATCATCAACTACTTTGCTCCTTCCGAGGTGTTTGCATTTCTGTTGGCCAGCTCGGGGTCGATTGCTCTGCTGGTATATCTCGCCATCGCTTTTTCCCAGCTACGCATGCGAGCCGTGCTAGAAAAGCAGCACCAAGCTATTGCCTTCAAGATGTGGTTCTACCCATGGCTGACCTATGGGGTGATTAGCTTCATCATTTTCGCCTTGGGCGTGATGTTCGTGATGCCCCAACATCGATTGGAGGTATCGCTAACCATCGGCTTGGCCCTGGTGATCTTGGTAATAGGTGTGATCAACAGCCGGCGCCATGGGCAGGTGATGCCGCTGTCGACGACAGAAGCTGCGTGACATGGAAAGCCCGTTTGCAGAACGTCTGCGCGCGGGCTCTGCGTCAACTGGGTTCGCGCTGCATGCTTTTCACGCAGGCAAAGCGTTTTTCTTTAGAAGGACTGTATCCGAAGAACGACGCATAGCA
Source organism: Pseudomonas sp. 22082 (assembly GCF_052046055.1). NCBI lineage: Bacteria > Pseudomonadati > Pseudomonadota > Gammaproteobacteria > Pseudomonadales > Pseudomonadaceae > Pseudomonas > Pseudomonas sp. 22082. The sequence continues at coordinate 115,013 of NZ_JBQEQB010000018.1, read as the reverse complement.
CTTGCTGAAGTGGCTTGCAGAGACGAACCCGCATGCCACGGCCACGCCCAATAGAGGCAGGTCGGAATACTGCAGCAGCCGTCGGCTTTCGGTGATGCGTAGCTCCAGATAGTAGCGCACAGGAGTAGTCCCCAGCTGATGCTGGAACAAGCGTCCGATCTGGCGCTTCGAGCGACCTACGTATTCGGCTATCTGATCCTGGCTCAGGGGCTCTTCGATGTTCGCGGCCATCAGGCTGATCGCTTCACGTAGCGGCTCACTGATGTTGGTGTGGGGGGTCGGGACAGTGCGCCGGTAGCGGGACGCCTCGAAAGCCAGGATGGCGGTAACGCCATCGGTCAACGCCGTGCCTCTTCTTTGCCCCAACCACTCAAGCACCATGTTAAACGCGCCTGCAGGACTCGCCGCGCTCAAGCGGTCACGGTCGACGACGAAGCTGTCTGTGCTTACGTGACTGTGATGGGCGATTTCTGCTACGGCCCCACGGTGCTCCGGATGAACAGCGCAGCGGTAGCCGTCAAGCAACCCCGACTGCCCTAGGAACCAGGTGCCGTTCCACAGTCCGGCCAATGCAACTCCCTTTCTTGCCAGGCCCTGCAGACATGCGCTCAAGTCAGCGGAAGCTACAAGCGCGGTACGCAGGCCACCGCAAACCATCAGCAAATCCAAGGGTAGCTTGAGGCTTTTCTCCAATGCTGCTGCTGGAGAGATATCGATACCCAGGTCACTGATTACTGACTGGCCGTCCAAGCTGAAGGTGGTACTCACACAGGTTTCTGGCTGAATCAGATTGGCAGTAACCAGAGTGTCCAGGGCCTGAGTAAACGCCAACAGCGAGAAGTGCTCGAGCAACAGAAAGCCCACGCGCGTTTGTTGATGGCTGGGCTGTTCGATCGAGTGGGTGAAACGTGAATTGTGCCCATTCAGGGCATTACTGAAGCTACGAGTTGGACGCAACGGTGTTTCTCTTTGATCATGCAAAAAGTTGTGGCGGGCCAGAACGGCCCGCCGTGTTTTCCCGGCCTTACTGAAGTTGTGGCCCAGCCCGACGGCTGAGCAGGCCTCGTGAGAGCCGGTCGAGTAATAGAGCCACGGCGACGATAGCCAAGCCCGCACGTAGGCCTAGCCCCATTTCCATGCGCGTCAGGCCGCGGGTAACTTCGGCGCCCAGGCCGCCTGCACCGACCAACCCGGCCAGAACGACCATGGCCAGCGACATGAGGATGCACTGATTGAGGCCAACCAGCAGGGTAGGCATGGCACTGGGAAACTCGATCTTGAACAAGATGGTGCGGGGTTTTGCACCGGTGGCCTGGCCAAGCTCCAGCAAGTCTTTGGGTACCTGGCGGAAGCCGAGCGTGGTCAGACGCAGCATTGGCGGAATGCCATAAACGATTGTCGCCATGATCGCTGGCACCTTGCCCAGGCTGAAGATGATCACAGCCGGGATCAAGTACACCCATGGCGGCACGGTCTGCATCACGTTCAGCAGCGGGCTCAAGGCGTTGTCGAAGCGTTTTACCCGAGCTGCAAGGATGCCCAGCGGGAAGGCCACGGCAACGGCAATCAGTACAGCCACTGACACCAAGGCGATGGTCTGCATGGAAGCGGTCCAGAAACCACTGAGCCAGCAAAAGCCCAGCAGCACACCTGCAAGCCCAGCGGTGCGTAGGTTGATGAACAGCCCTGTCAAAATGCATACGCCGGCAATCATTGCGTAAGCCGGTGGCAATAACAGCAGCGCCTCGACCGCGCCTAGCATGGTCTCGACGAAGCGGCTTATGACCGCGAACAGCCCATGCATGTTGGTGTTCAGCCAGTCGAACAGGGGCGCCAGGTAGGCGCCGGGAGAGATGTTCATTTCAGTGAGCGCCATGACGCGCCTCCTCGGCGGTGCGGATGCCGCTCTGGGCCAGCCGATCGAGGATCAGGGTGAGGATCACGATGGCGATGGCGGCGTTGATCGAGCGGGCGATGTCCAGCGTCCGGATGGCGCTGTAGATTACTTCTCCAAGCCCTCCAGAGCCGACGATCCCTGCGATGACCACCATGCCGAAGGCCATCATCAGGCTTTGGTTGATACCTGTCATGATGCTAGGCATGGCGAACGGCAAGCGGATCTTGGCGAATTGTTGCCAACCGGTAGTACCGCTTGCGTTCCCCAACTCCAGAAACGCCTTTGGTGTCATGCGGATGCCTAGCGCGGTGAGACGTAGCACTGGCGGCACGGCCACGATGACCGTAGCCACGAGTGCTGTACCAGTGCCGTAGCCCAGCAGTGCGATGGCAGGAAGCAGATAGATGTAGGGCGGTAATGTCTGGATCAGGTCCATGGCCGGGTCACAGACGCGATTCACTGCAGGTGAAAGGCCGGCCGCTACCCCACAGGGAATACCGATTATCAACGCCAGGCTGGTGGCGGTAAGCACCAACGCCAGGGTGATCATGGTTTGCGGCCACAAGCCCATCAGCGCGCACATTAGTAGTGCCAAGAAGGTGCCAAGCGAAAAGCGCCACCCGGCCAGGCGCCATGCCAGAAGTGCGAACACCAATGCCACGGCATAGAAAGGTGGTACCTCCAATACCGTGTAGACAGCCTGGTACAGGGCTTTGAGCAGGTCGTTGAACAGGTCGAACAGGCCAGCGGCATTGTCGGATAGCCACATCAAGGCATTGTCGACGCGCTCATCGAAGGCAGAGGCAAAGTCTTCGGGGTTCATGCGAGACCCCCCACGGACGTGCGCGCCTGCATAGGGGCCTCGTCATCTCTTACACCTTGAACGGCGCGCAGCAAGTCACGCTGGCTTATCACTCCCAGCAACATTCCATTCTCACGCACGCCGACTGCATCGTGACCCGAGCGAATCAACAGGTTGATCAGGGAATCCAGGTCGCTCTCCGGGGCGGCACATTGCAATTGCTCCGGATTTTCGTGCGGGTAGCGGGCACTGTATTCCGCCAGCGGTTGCATTATGGAATGAGCTTTGACCAAGTGCAGGCGTGAAATCCCTGCAACGAATTCGGCTACATAGTCATCGGCCGGATTGAGCACGATATCCTCGGCGGTGCCTTCCTGGATGATCACCCCATCTTTCATGATGGCGATACGGTCGCCGATGCGAATGGCCTCCTCGAGGTCGTGGGTGATGAACACAGCGGATTTGCCCAGGGACTTGGTGAGTTCCCTGAACTCGTCCTGCAGCTGCCGACGGATTAGCGGGTCCAGGGCGCTGAACGGCTCGTCCATGAGTATCACCTCAGGGTCGGAAGCGATTGCCCGGGCAAGACCGACACGCTGTTGCATGCCGCCGGACAATTCGGCGGGGTAGCGGTTGGCCCAATCGCTCAGCCCAACCTTGGCCAAAGCGCGTCCGGCCACCTCATGGCGTTTGCCCTTGGACAGGCCTTGCACTTCCAGGCCGAAGGCCGCGTTTTCTAACACTGTGCGATGTGGCAGCAAGGCAACGCTCTGAAAAACCATGCCGATATGTTTGGCACGGACCTCGCGCAGCGCTGCGGCGTCCAGTTGTGCTATGTCGCGACCCTTAACCAGAATTTCGCCACTTGTGGGGACAATGAGGCGGTTGAGCAGGCGGATCAGCGTGGACTTGCCACTGCCAGAAAGGCCCATGATGCAGAAGATCTCTCCTCGACGTACTTGCAGGTCGACATTGGAGACGCCCACCACGCAGCCGTAATCCTGAAGAATCTGAGTTTTTGTTAGGCCTCGCTCGCGGTAGGCCTGCATAGCGGCAGGCGCGCGGTCGCCGAAGATCTTCCAGACACCGCGGCAATCCACCAGTGTTTCAACAACGTCAGTGGTATTCATGTGTGCACCCGAACCAGAGTTTTCTGGTGTGTTCTTGTTTCAAGTTCGGCAGTGGCAAAAGTAAAACGCTGCTGTCAGTATTTTTTGATGTTTTCCCAGCGCTTGAGCAGATCGGCATGACTGTCGGTCCAATCCTTCACGGCTTGGTCCATGGTCTTGCCATCGTTCACTGCGCTGTTGATCGCACTGATGTCCGCCAGCGGTACATAAACGCTAGCGATTACTTCACGGGCCTGGGGGTTCTCCGCTGAGAAGCCTTTCTGCCCAATCCAGTAGTAGCCTTGCGCTGGAGCGAATACGCCTTTCGGATCCTTGAGGAATTTGGTGTCGTATTTGAGGGCCATCCAAGTCGGCTCCCAGAGGGTCACGGCTACCCATTCCTTGCGATCGACCGCCGATTTGAGCGCGGCGGTCATGGCCGCTGTGCTACCTTCGAGCAGGTTGAGTTTCAGGTCATAAGCTTTAACTGCCTTGGCTGCGTCGCTCATCAAGCCCGAGCCGGGTTCAATACCGACGATCTTGTTGCCGAACTTGTCGGCGTTTTCGTTGAGCTGCTCAATCGAGTCGATTGGCACGTATTTGGGCACAGCGATCGCCTGGTACAGCCCGTGGGAAACTGGCGAAATCTTTTCTAGGCGGCTCTTATTACGGTTCCAGAAATCCTGGGCCACGTAGTCGATCTGCGAGGCGAGGATCTGCACGTCACCCTTGCTCAGGGCCGCATAAGCGATGCCCCACTCCGAGAACGAAGTCACCTTGACGGTGTAGCCGGCGTCCTCCAGTACTTTCTTGGTGATACCGGTGATGGGCGTGAGGTCTTCCCAGGATAAGGTGCCCATGTTGATGACCTTTTCTTCGGCATGGGCCTGGCACAGCCCTAAACCGATCATCGCGATTGCGCACAGTGCCTTGCGGATACGATTCATGTTGAACTCCTGCATGTGGTGGCTGGGCGTTGTGCCCTGTTTTTGTTGAATTTCACCTGCGTGCATCCATGGTCGGCCAACGTCCGTCCATGGCGGTAATGCAATACTTGTCTTACGGGCGCTTGTCAGCCGCTGTTGACATCGCGTGCAACGTCTTCAACCAGGCTTTGCGGGGCGATAAACAGCTGCATGTTGCAGCGCGACAGCTCCCAGTGTTCAAACACCAAATCGACGACCGCGCCTTCGTCATGCCGGCTGAAAGCTTCAATGAAACTGTCGTGATGCTCGACGGCCAAGCACAGGTGGCGCTCCATGTCGCTATTGCGTGGGCGGAAGAAGGTGTGGCCGATACGTGCGTGGTCGATTAACAGGCGACCAAGACTGGGTTCGAGATAAGGGTTGCCAGACATCTCGCCCATGATCTCGTGGAAGCGGTTGTTCTCAACGACCATCGCCCGAGGGTCGCGAATTTGGCTCGCCGTGCGAAAGCGCTCCTGGGTGGCATGCAGGTCGCGCAGTTGAGCGGGCTTGTAGTTTTGAACAGCAAGTCGGCCGATAGCGGCATAAACCATGGGCGCCACCAGGAAAAAGTTACGCAAGGTGTTGTGGTTCATCGGTGCCACTCGGGCGCCACGATGTTCCTGTATGTCCAGATAGCCTTCACCCGCCAGGCGGCGAAACACCTCTCGGACAGGGGTACGCGATAGCCCGTATCGTTCGCTTAGCCCCAACTCGTCCAGCAATTGGTCGGGGCTGAGCTCCATGGTCAGAATCTGGCCTTTCAGATCCTCGTACAGCTCATTTTTGCCGCCTCTCATGGAACCCCCCACCGTTCACCAAAACTCGGAGCGATCACTGTTTGATTCAGACTGGCATGGGTTCCGAGCCCCGTCAATGCGATTGTATTCTTTGTGTATACCAAGATAATTTCGAAAGAATACCGCGAACCCAGTGGCCATGAGCCTTTGCGGCGGCTGCGCTGGGCGCCGCTATGGTCGTGGGTTGGCATGATATTGTCGCGGACAGAAATGTGAGCTTCGAGCCATCGTGATCACGCTTTACCGATGGTCGAAAAACCAGTAGACACATTGTCTAACGAACCCTATATTCATTATACAAATTGTAGACACAACAATATGAAAACCAAGAAAGCCGCCATGAAAGCAACCGCTGAGGCTCATCCACTGATCGGTGAAGTGCCGCTGGACCGCAAGGGCGTCCTTGCTGATGCCTTGCGCCGGCGCATCCTGAGCATGGAGCTGGCACCTGGCGCGGTGGTCGATGAGCTGGCCTTGAGTGAAGAGTTCGGCCTGTCACGCCCGCCGGTTCGCGAATTGCTGAGACAAATCGCAGCAGAGGGCTACATCGAACTGGAAGCCAATCGCGCGCCTCGCGTGGCTGCGATGAACCACGATTCTCTGCATAGCTTTTTCCTGGCAGCGCCATTGATCTACATAGCGACTACCCAGCTGGCGGCTACCCATGCAACTGCGCGTGAGATCGAGGGGCTCAAGGCCATTCAGGCGATGTTCCGCCAGGCCATCGAAGAGCGCGATGTGGAAAACCGAGTGCTCTACAACGATGCCTTCCATCTGGAGATCGGCCGGATGGCGCATAACGACTACTTGTTGCCAAGCCTGCGGCGCCTTCTTATCGACCACACAAGGCTTGGCAAGATCTTCTATCGACACCCGACCACAGATGACATGCAGCGCGACCTAGAGCTCGCCTGCCAGCAGCACGATCAAATGATCGAGGCCATCGAGCGTCGAGATCCTGAAACTGCCGGACAGCTTGTGCGCGAGCACTTCGAGTTGTCGCGTCGCCGCATGGCCGAATACGCGGCGCCCCAAGGGATGGAAGTGGCACTGGCCTTATGAAGTAATGCTCACCGCGCGCCAACACCCGGCAGGATGCCGGGTTTGGCGAGGCGTGATGAGGAACAGACGCTAACAACAATATCTGGTTCCTGAAATGACAAAGATCACCTCGTTGCCCGCCGACGACACCACGTGCGGTTGGTACCACCTGAGCAAAGGACGGCAGATCAAAGCTCCGCACCGCGGGCACACCGCCGCACGTTGGGTTGTGGTCGGCGCTGGCTTTACCGGATTAGCCGCTGCACGCCAGCTGGCATTGAATTTTCCGGATGACCAGGTCGTGCTGCTCGAAGCTCAGGAAGTGGGGTTCGGTTCGTCGGGGCGCAATGCTGGTTTTGCCATCGACCTGCCTCATGACATCGGCGCCGACGACTACATCGGTGACATTGCCATCGCCAGAACCACGCTGAAGCTCAATCTCAGCGGACAGTCATTCCTCAAGGAACTGGTAGAACGCTATCAGATCGATTGCCAGATGAAGCATTGTGGCAAGTACCAAGCGGCCGTAGAGCCACGCGGCATTGCCGTACTGGATGCCTACCGGCGCGGCTTGGACAAACTCGATCAGCCGTACGAGATGATTGACGCCGCTCAGCTTCCAGAGCATATCGGCACTCATTTCTACCGCAAGGCCCTGTTCACTCCGGGCACTTCCCTTATTCAGCCCTCGGCGTTGGTAAAAGGGTTGGCAGATAATCTGCCGCCGAATGTCACGCTGTATGAGCAGACGCCGATCACTGAAATTGACTACGGCGCAAAAACCGTGCTCAAGCATGCCAATGGCTCAATCACGGCTGACAAGCTGGTGCTCACTACCAACGCTTTCGGCATGAGTTTCGGCTTCCTGAAAGGCCGCATGCTGCCGGTGTTCACTTATGCCAGCCTGACCCGTCCGATGAACGAAGAGGAGCAGGCGAGGCTAGGCGGCAAGCCATACTGGGGCGTCATTCCCGCTGATCCATTCGGCACCACGGTGCGTCGCACGCCAGACAACCGTTTGTTGATCCGTAACAGTTTCAGTTTCAACCCCGACGGCCGTGCCAATCGCAAATACCTCGAACGCTTCGTGGTTCGTCATCGTGACGCCTTCGAACGGCGCTTCCCGATGCTGCCAGACATGCCCTTCGAATATACCTGGGGCGGTGCACTGGCGATGTCGCGAAATCACATGGGGTATTTTGGGGAGTTGGCGCCTAACGTTTATGGTGCTCTTTGCTGCAATGGTTTGGGTGTTACTCGCGGCACCGCTACCGGCAAACTTTTGGCTGACTGGCTGGCCGGTGAGAAGAATGAACTGATCGACTTTGTTCGCCAGGCACCAGGACCGTGCGCTAACCCACCGGCGCCCTTGGTATCGCTGGGTTTGAACCTGAATCTGAAATGGGGACAGTACCGCGCCGGAAAAGAAAGCTGAGTTAATGTAAGACGCTATAACTTATTGATATTAGCCGGGCACTAATTGGCCTGGCCTGCGGTTTCTATTGCGTGCTGTTTAGGGTCGAAGTGCACTTCGACGAGACGGAGCTGAATAAGGTTTTCAGCTTCGCGGACCCGTTCGTCCTTAAACAGGCTGCACTTTGGTCGTGGCAGGAGAAAACAATGACAAATTCCAATGTATCAATCGAAGATGTACCTATTAATCGTTTTCATCAGTTTCTGACGGTACGCTCTGGCGGCGGATCGTTTGTTGACGGCTATGTGCTGAGCATCGTTGGCGTGGCCATGGCACAGATGTCCGCAGGGCTTGGCCTGTCCAGCTTTTGGCAGGGCATGATTGCGGCCTCGGCGCTGATCGGCATTTTCTTCGGTGGCTTCTTCGGCGGGTGGTTGACCGATCGCTTTGGTCGCAAACGCGTTTTCTTCGTCGGGCCGACCCTGTTCGTTCTGTCCTCAGTCGCGCAGTTCTGGGTCGAGTCGGCGCTGGCACTGTTCCTGTTGCGCTTTGCCATCGGCATCGCTGTCGGCATTGAGTATCCAGTGGCCACTTCGCTGTTGGTTGAGTTCCTGCCCAAGAAGAATCGGGGGCCTCGCCTGGCCACCCTCACCGTACTGTGGTTCGCAGGCGCAGCTGTGGCCTACATGGTCGGGGAAGCGATTCTTCACCACGGTGGCGATGATGCCTGGCGCATGGTCCTGGCCAGTGCAGCAGTAGTCGGTAGCGTTTTGTTCATGTTGCGCCTTGGTACGCCTGAGTCGCCACGCTGGCTTATCAGCAAGGGCCGCAGCGCCGAGGCCGAGCAGATCATCAAGCGTGTATATGGCAGTGATTTCTCTCTGCGCAACCTGCCAGAAGAGCCTAAAACGCGAAAACTGTCGTTCCTCAGCCTGCTGCACTCCGGCTATGGCAAACGCATGTTGTTCGTCACCATGTTCTGGACCTGCTCGGTTATTCCGGTGTTTGCCGTCTATGCCTTCGCCCCGAAGGTTCTGGGCGCGCTCAATCTCAAAGGTGAGTGGGCGTCGATTGGCTCTGTCGCCATCACCTGTCTATTCGTAGTCGGCTGCATCATTGCTACACGCCTGATCAACGGGCTTGGCCGGCGTACCACGCTGCTGCACAGCTTCCTGTGGTCGGGACTGGCGTTGCTGGGCCTGGGCGCATTCAGTAGCGGTTCGGAAATGCTGATTCTGGCCTTGTTCGGCGCCTATGCACTGTTTATCGGCGGTGCCCAGGTGCTGCAGCTTGTTTACCCCAACGAACTCTTCCCTACCGAAATTCGCGCTGGTGCGGTGGGTGTGGGCACCTCTATGTCGCGGGTCGGCGCCGCGGTCGGAACCTGGTTGGTCCCGATTGCCCTCGATACCTACGGAATCGGCGCGACCATGTACGCCGCCGCCGCAGTGACTTTCGTCGGCCTGGCGTTCTCCTTCGCGCTGGCACCCGAAACCCGATCCATGAATCTGCAACAGGCCGCCTCGCTCGCCTGACCTGAAACACAGCCGTCGCGGCGCGTTGCGTCGCGGCTTTCACTACCAAATGTATCCTTGGAGAATCTACCGTGAAATTTGAAGGCATCTACACCCCGGCAATCACTCCACTGGCAGCGGACGGCTCGATCGACAAAGCGGCCTTCGCCGAAGTGCTCGAGTACTTGGTCGAATCGAAGATTCACGGCGTGATCATCGGCGGCTCGACCGGTGAATACTATGCCCACACCACTCAAGAACGCATCGAACTGGCTGCCCAGGCCAAGGACGTGCTCCATGGTCGTTTGCCGCTGATCGTTGGTACCGGTGGCATTCGCACCGAAGACGCCGTGGCTTTCGCCCAGCACGCCAAGGAAATCAAGGCCGATGCGCTGTTGGTCGGTACCCCGCCGTACGCGTTGCCGACCCAGCAGGAAATTGCCCTGCACGTCAAAGCCGTCGATGCCGCCGCTGGCCTGCCGATCATGCTCTACAACTACCCGGGCCGCATGAGCGTAAGCATGGGTGAAGAGTTTTTCGACGCCGTGGCCGATGTGAAGAACATCGTCGCCATCAAGGAAAGCTCCGGTGACATGGCCCAATTGCATCGCCTGGCCATCAAGCGCCCGAACATCCAGCTTTCGTGCGGCTGGGACGACCAGGCCCTGGAGTTCTTCGCCTGGGGCGCCCAGAGCTGGGTCTGCGCCGGCTCCAACTTCATCCCGCGCGAGCACGTGGCCCTGTACGAGGCCTGCGTGATCGAGAAGAACTTCGACAAGGGCCGCAAGATCATGGCCGCCATGATGCCGCTGATGGACTTCCTCGAAGGTGGCAAGTTCGTCCAGTCGATCAAATACGGCGTCGCCCTCAACGGTCTGAGCACCGGAGGCGTGCGCAAGCCGCTGTACGACCTGGACGCAGCCGAGAAGCAAGAGCTGCAGCGCGTGGTCACCGAGCTGAAAGCCACCATCGCCCGGATCAAATAAGGAGGCTGGAAAAATGGCTGAATTGCTGAGCAAGGATCAATACGCGGCCATCGCCGCCGACCTGCAACTGCGCACCCAGGCGTTCATCGACGGTGAATTCCGCGACGCCATCTCTGGCCGCACCTTCGTCACCACCAACCCGGCCACCGGCAAGCAGTTGGCCGAGGTCGCCGCCTGCGACGTCAGCGACGTCAACGTCGCTGTTGCAGCAGCCAAGCGTGTGTTCGAGGAAGGCACCTGGTCGAAAATGCAGCCGAACGACCGCAAGCATGTGCTGCAGAAGTTCGCCCAGTTGCTGGAAGACAACGCCCACGAGCTGGCGGTGCTGGAAGCGCTGGACAGCGGCAAGCCGGTCAGCGAGTGCCAGACCGTCGACGTGCCGGAAACCATCCACACCATCCGCTGGCACGCCGAGCTGATCGACAAGATCTACGATGCCACCGCGCCGACCGGCAATGCCGCCGTGACCATGGTGGTGCGTGAAGCCATCGGCGTGGTCGGCCTGGTACTGCCGTGGAACTTCCCGCTGCTGATGCTGGCCTGGAAGATCGCCCCGTCGCTGGCCGCCGGTTGCTCGATCGTGGTCAAGCCAGCCAAGGAAACCACCCTCAGCGCCCTGCGCGTGGCCGAACTGGCCCACGAGGCGGGCATTCCGGCTGGCGTGTTCAACCTGGTGCCTGGCGGTGGCCGTGAAGTGGGTGAGGCCATTGGCCGCCACATGGACATCCCGATGGTCAGCTTCACCGGTTCCACCGACACCGGTCGCCTGTTCCTGAAATACGCCGCCGAGTCCAACCTCAAGCGCATCGTCCTGGAGCTGGGTGGCAAGAACCCGGCCGTGGTCATGAACGACTGCGAAGACCTGGACGAAGTGGCCCAGTTCGTCACCGCGGGTGCGTTCTGGAACATGGGTGAGAACTGCTCCGCCTCCTCGCGCCTGATCGTCCACAAGGACGTGAAGGACGAACTGCTGAGCCTGATCGCCAAGCACCTGAAAGACTGGAAGCTGGGCGACCCGCTCGACCCGGACAACCGCCTGGGCGCCATGGTCAGCAAGTCGCACTTCGAGAAGGTGAAGTCGTACCTGGAATACGCGGCCGAGCAGAAACTCAGCATCGTTCAGGGCGGCGAAACCGAGGAAGGTGTGTTCGTGCAACCGACCATCGTCGACAACGTTGGCCGCGACAACAAACTGTTCGTCGAGGAAATCTTTGGCCCGGTGCTGAGCGTGACCAGCTTCGAGACCATCGACGAGGCGATCGAATTGGCCAACGACACCGTTTACGGCCTGGCCGCCTCGGCCTACACCGGCAGCCTGCGCAACGCGCTGCGCCTTTCGCGGGAAATCCGTGCGGGCGTGGTCACGGTCAACTGCTTCGGCGAAGGGGATGTGACTACGCCGTTCGGTGGTTACAAGGAGTCTGGCTTCGGTGGGCGGGACAAGTCCATCTGGGCCCATGATCAGTACACGGAGCTGAAGACCATCTGGATCAACGCTTCGTGACTGGCGGGACGCGGGTGATGCAATTGCCTGTGTCCTGATCCCGCGCTGTTCTGACGGAGTTCGGTGCGGACCCGGCCACTGCCCCTCCGGGCAGTGGCTTTTTTGCATCAGTGACGAGCGACTGGGTGATCGGCATTGCATGCATCGAAAAGTTCAGCCCCGTCAGGTCACGCTGGGCTTCGAGTGATTCCTATGAATTTGTGAAGAGGGCATGTCAGATGGCTCACGTCGTTTCGCTGTTCCGCTATCCAATAAAGGGCTTCGAAGGTGAAAGGCTGGACAGTGTCTCGCTGGAATACGGAAAAGGTTTTCCAGGCGACCGTGCGGTAGCCATTACCCGTAGTGGGACGACGGCCGGGGCCGCCCCGTATCAGCAACTCACGACCAATCCAGCGCTTGTTCATTTTCTGCCTGGCCAAAGCCTGGGCGCAGCGACGCTCCATGTTAAGCAGCCAGTGCCTCGTGGAGATTTGCTGACAGATCCAGAACTACTGGCCGAATTTTTTGGTGCGCAATCACGCATTGTTCATCGAAACGATTTTCTCGGCCATTGGGATTTTGACGACTCGGCATTGTCCATCATCAATGTGAGGACAGTGCAGGCGCTGTCTACGCTCATGGGCGTAACGATCGACCCCATGCGTTTTCGAGGCAACATCTATATCGATGCAGAACCATTTTCCGAAATCGGATGGCTTGGCAAAGGTGTGGATTTTGGTCAGTCCCGTCTCTCGATCATCCGGCCAATCAAGCGCTGCCGAGCGACGTCGGTAAACCCGCAGACGGGCGAATTGGACATGAACATTCCCGCCCAACTGAACCGACATTTCGGTCACATGTATTGCGGCGTCTACGCACAGGTCGAGCAAGCAGGATCGCTGCAACCTGGCGACAGAATTTCAAGCACGCAGGCGCATTACGGCGAAAGGCTGGCAATTGCAGCCAAGGTTCCAAGAGCACCTGCGTTGACTACCTGGCCGCGTCCTGCAGAAGTCGTTGAGATTGTTGAGGAAGCTCCGGGTATTCGCTCGGTATGGCTACGAGATCCTGTAGCCATGCTCGGCTCGCTAGACAGCTTTGTGGCTGGGCAGCATGTCGCAGTTCACCATCTGACAACAGATGGCACGTGGCGCCGCTATACCGTGTCAGGCGTCGAGGATGATCGGGTACGCATCACGGTGAAGCAGGGGAGTGGTGCCGGCTCCCAAGCTATTCATGCTTTGAAAACAGGGCGGTGGCTGCATCTCACTGGTCCTTCAGGGCCAGTTACGTTTAGTCTGGACGCTCCAGCCAATCTCTTCATTACCGCAGGAATAGGCATAACCCCGACGATCACCAAGCTCACAGCACTTGTGCAAGCACGTTACCCGCATCCTGTACGGGTCGTGCACACCGTGAAATCCAGCGACGACTTAGCGCTGTGGGTTGAGGTCACCAAGCTGGTAGGGCAGCTAAGCCAAGGTGCTATCGCCCTGCATGTGACCGAGGGGAACAGTGAAATTGAAGGCGCGATCAACTACAGGCCGAATATATCCGCGTTAGTCACCGACGCTGCCGAGCGTGGCGCTGCCATCCATGTTTGCGGGCCTGAAGGCTTTCAGCGCCAGATAAAGGACAGCGTGGTTCAAGCTAACGCTGTGGATCGGCTGCATATGGACAGCTTCGCCACCCCTGACAGTCCAGTGGAAATGCGCAAAATCCCCGAATGTGGGCCATTCCAGGTCACGTTCAGCAGATCAGGTGTCACTGCCTCATGGCAACCCACAGATGGAACCCTCCTTAGCTTCGCAGAAGCCAAGGGGCTGGTATTACCTGCCCATTGTCGGGCTGGCATATGCCAAACCTGTGAGTGCGCCGTATTGGACGGGAAAATCCTTCCGCTGATTGACGTCGGTAGCGCTAAATCCGGGTATGCGCTCTTGTGCACGTCCGTACCGGAGACTGATATCAGCATTGATTGTTGATACAGGGGTGAAGGATATGTCCGCCGTGCATTCAAAGGGGATCTCCTAACCACAGGGCTAGCACGCGAGGACACGATGACTGGTCATAACAGCCCGAACGATTTGTACCAAACGCCCAATCAAGCCTCATCGCTGTACTTCAGGGGTGGTAGGTTTTGTCATAAGCTGAATTTCGCTAGTCGACCTAACCAGCCGCAATCCCGGTTCCATCATTCACGAAATGTAGACTGATAATTTACCATCCGCTGTTGAGCAGACAACTCGTTGGGGGTACTTTTAACTAGCTGCTCTCTAGCATATAGGTAATCACGTGTTCTCCCTGCTGATAGATTTTATATTTGGTGTTGCTATGGGAGCCTTGGGAGGTTTTTTTGGGATTGGTGGCGGGCTCATTGCTATCCCAATAATGACAATTTTTTTTGATCAAACTCAGACGCTTGCCCAAGGCACTGCTCTGGTCATGATGGCGCCAAATCTGATTCTCGCTTTTTGGCGATACCAACAGCGCACGCTCGTAAATTACTCGCTGGTTTTGCCGCTCGCTGGTGCGGGTTTAGTGAGTGCTGGACTAGGGGCTAAGTTAGCGACCACTACGAATCCCGAACTCATTCAGTTCGGCTTTTCCATTCTGATGATTTTCCTAGCATGCCTGAATTTGGTCCGGGCCCGCCTGGTTGCAGTACCGAAAGCCCTTACGCACTCCACCTCACCTCGCCTGGGAGTATTAGGCGGAGCCTGTGGTGCTCTTGGGGGATTTTTTGGAGTCGGTGCCTCGGTAGTTGCCGTACCCGTCTTGACCAGCGTATTTGGGTTCACCCAGGTTGCCGCGCAAGGAATGGCTCTTTCTCTTGCTCTGCCAAGCACGATGATTACCCTTGTCACATACGGGCACGGAGGCCATGTGGATTGGCCGATGGGATTAGCTATGGCGTTGGGCGGCGTCTTGAGTGTCAGCTGGGGCGTGAAATGGGCGTATCTTGCGCCAGAGAGAGTACTGTGCGGTCTGTTCTCTCTATTTTTGCTGGGTTGTTCTGCGCTCCTCATCTTTCGTCATTAGCGCTCAATTCACGAAGTGTGAATGCATACTCCACTGAGCGCTAGTTGATGCATGATCTCGTATCGATATCCTGTTGTTGACACTGTTTTGCAGTGGCCGTGATGCCTTCGGGCCTGAACAATAACAAAGGGTACGAACTTGCGATGAACAGCCCAAGATCGCTTTATCAGAAGCATATCGACTCTCATACCGTTTGTGAGCTGGACGATCAGGGCCATGTGCTCCTTTACATTGATCGCCAAGTCGCCAATGAATACACCAGCCCTCAGGCTTTCAGCGGTCTGCGTGAAGCCGGTCGCAAGGTCTGGAGACCGTCAGCAACCCTGTGTGTCGTAGACCACGTAAACCCGACAGCGCCAGAACGTATTTCGGAAATGCCGGACGCTGGAGGTGCTCTTCAGGTCAATTACTTTGAGCAGAACTGCCGCGATTTCGGCATCGAACTTTTCGACGTATTGGACAAGCGCCAAGGCATTGAGCACGTTGTCGCTCCCGAACAAGGCTTCATCCTGCCTGGCATGGTTGTCGCTGCCGGTGATAGTCATACCACCACCTACGGTGCGCTTGGTGCGTTCGGGTTTGGCATTGGCACGTCAGAGATCGAGCATCTCCTGGCTACTCAAACCCTCGTGTACAAGCGCCTCAAAACGATGCGTGTGACAGTCGAGGGGACCCCAGGACCCGGGTTGGTATCCAAAGACATCATCATGGAACTCATCCGCCAGATCGGCGCTGCCGGCGCCACCGGATATGCCATTGAGTTCACCGGGCCGGCTATCACCGCTTTGAGTGTTGAAGCACGGATGACGATCTGCAATATGGCAGTTGAGGCCGGTGCGCGGGGCGCCTTCATGGCTCCTGATGAAAAAGTTTTCGCCTACCTCGAGAACAAGCCACGTGCCCCCAAAGGTGCCCAGTGGACCGCTGCAGTCGAAAAGTGGAAAACACTTTATACAGATTCAGAGGCCACATTTGATAAAGAGGTCCGGATGCATGTCGGGGATCTTCAACCGATGGTCACTTGGGGAACCAGCCCCGATCAAGCTGGCGCAATCACCGGCCTCGTCCCGGACCCAATGCAAGAGCCTGACCTCATCCTCCGTCAGGACTTACAGCGCGCACTGCGCTACATGGATTTGCAACCAGGCACTGCTCTCGAAGGCATTCAAATCAGTCACGCCTTCATCGGCTCTTGCACCAACGCTCGAATTGAGGATTTGCGCGATGCTGCACGGGTCGTTAAAGGGCGTAAGGTCGCGGATGGTGTGCGTGCGATGATCGTCCCTGGCTCCACCTTGGTACGCGACCAGGCCGAAACTGAAGGGTTGGCACAGATCTTTCGTGATGCTGGTTTCGAATGGCGTCAGTCCGGCTGTTCCATGTGCTTGGCAATGAACGATGACGTGCTGAGTCCGGGTGATCGGTGTGCTTCCAGTACGAACCGTAACTTTGAAGGCCGTCAAGGTGCTGGGGCCCGCACTCACCTGATGTCTCCTGCAATGGTTGCCGCAGCCGCAGTTACTGGCCACCTGGTTGATGTACGTTCTTTGGCGTTGGAGGCCTGAGCATGGAACCTTTCAAATATGTCGAGGGCTACGCGGCACCACTGCTCGCGGCCAACGTCGATACTGACGTAATCATGCCTAAGCAATTCCTGAAGGGAATCGACCGTAGCGGTTTGGACCGGGGGGTGTTCTTCGATCTGCGCTTTCTCCCTGATGGCGCTCCGAACCCTGACTTTGTTCTTAACCAAGATCCGTGGAACAAGGCCGCGTTCTTGGTGGTCGGGCCAAACTTTGGATGTGGCTCAAGCCGTGAACATGCCGTTTGGGGTTTGAAGCAGCTCGGTGTCCGTGCCCTGATCGGTACTACTTTTGCTGGCATTTTTTATGATAACTGCCAGCGTAATGGGGTACTGACCATTCAGCTCTCGCCAGCCGAACTCAAAGAAATTGGCCAGGTTGTGAGTCAAAGCGGGAGCGCTTGCATCGCGATTGACCTTGAGGCCCAACATATTCTGTTGGACGGTCGAGCCATCCCCTTCAATATCGATTCATTGCGCAAAGAAGCGCTGATGTTGGGTCTCGATGCTATCGGTACGACTCTGCAACGTCAGGATCAGATTCGAGAGTTCGAATCACGGCACCTTGAGAGCAACCCTTGGCTGGCGTGATAGGACGCCAGTCTGATGAGCGGGAGCTTTAGTTTCCCGCTTAGGAGCTACTGCAATGTTGAATGTGACAAGTCATGGTGACTGGCCCGCAGGCTACTTGATCAACCCATGTGCGCCATCGCTGGTGAAGGATTGGCACGAAGTCTTTCAAGGGATGCCGTCAGCGATTGTTAGCGATTGCCTTGGTCGCAACACTGGTGGCCTCGGTTTAAAGCCCTATCATGGACTGCGCCATCTCTGCGGCACCGCGTTAACGGTGCGTGTTCGTCCTGGTGATAACTTATTCGTGCTTAAGGCCATACAGATGGCACGCCCTGGCGATGTGTTGGTTATCGATGGTAGCGCGGACCTGAGCAGAGCTGTCATCGGCGGCATCATGCGCGCAATGGCCATCAAGGCGGGTATTGCAGGTGTCGTCATCAATGGCGCCATCCGGGACCGAGAAGAGTGGCTGGACGGAGAGCTGCCGGTTTATGCTCTCGGTTATGTCCATCGAGGACCGAGTACTGATGGAGGCGGCGAAATTAATGTTCCAATCGCTTGCGCCGGTATGTTGGTAAACCCTGGTGATCTCATTGTGGGTGACGCAGACGGTGTTGTTGCAGTAAGGACCGACGAACTAGCCAAGGTACACGCCCGTTGCACGGAACTTCTGGACAGAGAGGCTGCCATTCTGAAAGCAGTGGCATCTGGTGAACTCGACCCGTCCAGGTTTGACGACATACTGCGTGGCAAGGGTTGCCCTATTTAACCATGACCGCAAGCATGGTTCATTCAGCCCTGAGCCGAATAAACCATGCCTGTAGAAATTCAACACACGCTCTTAGCTTCCCAGATTCAGCTAACCTGGTGGGGTAAACAGCCCAAACATTTGCGCTTTGACTGTAATCGTGAAGCACTTGCACCAATCGACCTTGTTCAAGTAGTGGCTTCACATCCCACATCGAGCGCAGTAACAGACCACGATGTTTCAGAGCCCACTGCAAGACAATTTCCCCATTATTGGATGACAACTGGCCGTTCACACGAACGGTTACATCCTTTTGGCCATCTCGCAGTTGCCACACACCGAAGTTATTATTTCGCTCTTTCAGAACCAAGCAGTCATGGCGGGCCAAGTCCTCAATTGTCTTAGGCACGCCTCGCTCTTCCAGGTATTCAGGCGTGGCGCAGATGACCCGTCGATTTGCGACCAACTGCCGACTTATGTGCTGACCTGGAATGTCGTCTCCAACACGTATCTCGAGATCGAAACCTTCTGCAACAATATCGACGACACGATCAAAAACATCCATACGGACTTCGAGGTCTGGGTACTCAACGGCCAAATCGGCAATCGCCGGAGCCACGTAATTACGTCCAAAACCGAAACTGCTGCAAATATGAA
>NZ_JBQEQB010000018.1:0-96350 GCF_052046055.1 Pseudomonas sp. 22082 | reverse complement strand
TCCGCTAGGAGCTTTGCGCACCTGGCTGAGGTCGCTCATGAAATCATCAATGTCATTGAGGATTCTGGTGGCCCATTGCTCCGCCCGCAAGCCACTCTCTGTTAGAGCAATACGCCGGGTTGACCTATGAATGAGTTTCGTTCCTAGCGTTTCCTCTAAGATCTTGATTCGCTTACTTACATAGGCTGGAGACTGCTGAAGCTCAGCCGCGGCCCCCCCAAAGCTAGCTTTGCGGATGACCGTAAGGAAGACTCGGAGGTCCTCCGGGAGGGGAGTTTCTTCATGAATCGTGTTCATAGCCTTCATAAAACTCGTATTTTTCTACTGTTCGGCAAAGGATACCATGTGCCCAGCCTCGGAAAACCGTGAACCGGGCGGATTTTAATTCTCCTCACACAAAAATAATTGAGGACCTGCGCATGACCACCGTTACCCTTGCCTCTGACAAAAGAAGCAGACTCAGCGCGCTCTTGCAATACGAGATTGGCGTCATACCTTTTCCGTATTTTCTCGGGATTACGCTGATTGTCTTCATGTCAGCCCATTTTGGACTGTTACCGAAAACAATGATCGGCGGGTTAGCCGTGATCATGACTCTTGGCATGCTCCTCGGACAGATCGGCCAGCGTCTCCCAATCCTGAGAGATATTGGCGGCGGTGCAATTCTCTGCCTTTTGCTCCCATCCATCCTTGTGTTTCACGGCTTCTTCGGCAGCAACTCCATCGATGCCACGAAGATGCTGATGAAAGATGCGAATTTTCTCTACTTTGTAATTGCGAGCCTAGTAGTTGGCAGCATCTTGGGCATGAACCGCACTGTCCTTGTTCAAGGGATGATTCGCATGTTCGTACCACTGGTTGCAGGTACTGCTGCTGCGATCCTAGCGGGTATCGTAGTGGGTGTTTGTTTCGGGTACAGCGTCCATCACACACTCTTTTACATCATCGTACCCATTATCGGCGGTGGTATCGGTGAAGGTATTTTGCCTCTCTCGCTCGCCTATGCTCATATTCTGGGTGGGACCCCTGAACAATTCGTAGCGCAACTTGTCCCCGCCGCCGTTGTAGGTAATATAGTTGCGATCATCTGCGCAGGCGTGCTTGCACGACTGGCTGTTCGCAAGCCTCATCTGAATGGTGACGGCATGCTGATTCGCGCCAAGGAAGAGAACGATAAATTCAAGGTGGAAGAGGAAGAGGACAAAGAAATCGACTTCCGCTACATGGGGGCCGGTGTTCTCCTGATCTGCTCGTTCTTTGTGCTGGGCGGACTGCTGGAGAAACTGGTGCACATCCCCGGTCCGGTCATGATGATCGTAGTTGCTGTACTGTTCAAATACCTGCGCATACTGCCTGATCGCTTGGAAAAAGGCAGCAAGCGCTTCTACAAACTGGTCTCGACTGTGTTCATCTGGCCAACCATGATTGGCCTTGGAATGCTCTATGTGCCATTGGAGAGCGTGGCAAGTGTGTTCTCGTTTGGCTATGTGATGGTCTGCGTCTCGGTCGTCGTCTCGATGGCGCTGGCTGGTTTCCTGGTGGGTAATATGTTGAAAATGTATCCCATCGAATCAGCCATCGTCACGAGCTGCCACAGTGGATTGGGCGGTACAGGTGATGTTGCAATTCTTTCTGCCTGCAACCGTATGTCTCTGATGCCGTTCGCCCAAATCTCGACCCGTATCGGTGGAGCTGCAACAGTCATCGGCGCCACGATCCTGCTGGGGCTCTGGCACTGACCAGCAGCGCGGGTTCGCTGAACAACCCACTACCTCTTCGCTCCCTTCCAGTTCCCCTTTGCCACGCACTCGGGGGAGAAAGGAAGGGAGCTTTTTTGCTGCTTTGAGTCATGGATGAATCCTTCGCTGGCAGCAAAAGTGCATCCGACGTTTGGTCATGCGCGAATATTGATGTATTTGCTCGCGGAAACATCATCCATCTAACCGGCATTCTTGTTTCTGTCTTCCCCCGGGATTCCGTGAAGAACTAAAAAAAAGGCCAGCAACCTGCGTTGCCAGCCACACCGCCAATAATCGGCGGTTACTCCTCATACATGACTTGGGGATCAGAACAGAGGCAGCGTGTAACTGATGATCATCCTGTTCTCGTCGATGTCGCGTTGGTAGTTCGAGCGCAGCGCGGCGTTGCGCCACAGCACGTTGACGTTCTTCAGAGGGCCTGACTGGATGGTGTATCCCAGATCAGTGTCTCGCTCCCATTCACGCCCCTCGCCAGCGAAGGTAGCCGGACTGGCGTGATCGGCATGGTTGTATCGTGTCGAGAAGGTCAGGCCGGGTACGCCCAAGGCGGCAAAGTCATAGGCATAGCGCAGTTGCCAGATCCGCTCACCCGTCTCCATGAAGTCGGCGGCCATCATGTAGTTGGTGAGGTAGGCGTCGGTGCCGATCAAGTAGGGCATGGCCGTTGAGCCGGAGAGCCCTTGGTAGGCAACGCCAATCGTGTGGCCAGTTTGACTGTAGGTGACCAGCACATTCAGCGTACGGTTATCTACCCGGCCCGCCAGCGCATCACCCTTGTCGTCGCTGATGAAGTACCGCGCATCCAAGGCCAGTTTACCTGGCCCCACTGCCGTGCTTCCGAGCAGGCCGAAGTAGTTCTGACCGTATATGTCGTCCAGCTCTCCGTACTGGTAGCTCAGGCTCATGTTGGAGTTAACCACGTAATCCACCCCACCCATGCGAAAGTCATCGGCCTCGGGCGTGCCGCTGAAGCGCCGGTTCTTATTGACCAGGCTCATGGCTTCGCTGTGCGAGTAGTCACGCCGGGTGGTGCGGTCGATCTGTGCGTACGTGATGGTCAGTGCATCCAATTCCTTCCAGGTCAGCACGCCGCCCTGGAAGGTTTGCGGCAGAATCCTCCCGGTGCTGGAGGCGATGGTCGGGTATTTGAGTAGCTGGGTGCCGATCTTCAGCTCGGTTTTGGAAAGGCGGGCTTTGGCGGTCAGGCCGAACTTGCTGTACTGGTCCGGTGCGCGGCCATCGTCGCCGACCGGCAGCAGGCCGGTGCCGCTGCGGCCGGGTGAGGAGTCGAGCTTGAGGCCAAGCATGCCCAGGGCATCTACACCGAAGCCGAGAGTGCCCGGCGTATAGCCGGAGCGAAAATCGAGGATGAAACCCTGTGCCCATTCCTCGCGCTTGGAGATACCTGAATCCTCCCGAAAATCGCGGTTGAGGTAGAAATTCTGTGCCTTAACGGTGGCTTGGCTGTCCTCGAGGAACCCTTCAGCGTGGGCTGGGAGGGTGAAAAACAGCAGTGAAACGGCAGGCAAAATTTTGTTGTTTTTGTGCATGACTTGTCCGTTCGGCCAGCCTCTCGGCGGGCCGTTTCTTTGTTTGTGGAGCCTTCAACTACTCAGCAGACTGCGCTACAGCACCCGCTGCCCAAGACGTCGGTGGGTTTGGGATTCCATGTAGAGCAGCAGCGAGTCGACGCTGAAATTGAGGGGCGGGCTCAGGCGAGCACGCCAATCTGCCATGGGCAGAACTCATCTTCGCCCAGACCGTTAAGCTCGCTCTTGGTGGGCTCGCCGGAAGCGTGGGCTAGCAGCCGTTCGAAGATTTCCTGCCCCATCTCAGAGATGGTTTTGTCACCATCGATGATCTGACCGCAGTTGATGTCCATGTCGTCGCTCATGCGCTGATACATGGGCGAGTTGCTGGCCAGCTTGAAAGTCGGTGCCGGCACCGAACCGAAGCAAGAGCCGCGGCCGGTGGTGAAGGCGATCATGTTCGCGCCGCCCGCGATTTGGCCCGTGGCCGAGACTGGGTCGTAGCCGGGTGTGTCCATGAACACCAAGCCGTGGGTCTTCACTAGGTGCGCGTACTCGTAGACATCCATCAGCGGGGCATTGCCGCCTTTCTTGGCGCCACCCAGCGACTTCTCGAGTACGTTGGCCAAACCACCGGCGTTGTTGCCGGGGCTGACCCGGCCGTTAATCTGGGTGTCGCGCCCGCGGTTGTATTCCAGCCACCACTCGATGCGCTCGATCAGCTTGCGACCCACTTCAGGTGTCGCGGCGCGTGCCGTCAGGGTGTGTTCAACACCGAAGATCTCGGAGGTTTCCGAAAGGATCGCGGTACCGCCATGGCGCACCAGAATATTCACCGCTGCGCCCAACGCTGGGTTTGCCGAAAGACCGGAGAAACCATCCGAGCCACCGCACTGCATGCCGATCATCAGATGCTCGGCCGACACCGGCTGCCGCCTGGCCGCGTCGGCCTTGAGCAGCATACCTTCGATCAGAGCGATGCCGTGGTCGGTAGCGCTCTTCACCCCGCCGACGTCCTGGATCACCAGTTTTTTCAGCATGTCGCCTTCCACCAGACCTTCCTGCTCGAAGAAGCCATGGATGTTGTTGCGCTCGCAGCCCAGAGCGATCACCACCGCACCAACGGTGTTGGGGTGCTTGATGTAGCCGCCGATGGTGCGGCGCAGCAGGTCCATCGGCTCACCGGTCATTTCCATGCCGCAGCCGATTTCGTGCACATAAGGCACCACGCCGTCGATGTGCGGAAAACCGGCCAGGCGGCGCTCGTCGAAGTGGTTGGCGATTTTGCGCGCCACAGTGGCGCCGCAGTTACCGACCACGAAGACGCCCAGGTAGTTACGGGTGGCCACTCGACCGTCTTCCCGCACAATGCCTTGGAACGTGGCCCGCTGCTCTGGCGGGAGCATGTCGGTGGGCACGTAGTCCAGGCCGTAGCGATAGTCGCGGTCGGTTTCACCGAAGGCGATGTTGTGGCTGTGCATCCAGGTGCCCGGCGGCAAATCCTCCGCGGCATAGCCGATCACCGTGTTGTACTTGAGTACCGGCTCGCCCTTGGCGATCAGTTGAGCGGCTATCTTGTGCCCCAGCGGCACGGGCTGCTGAGTAGTCACGCCCTCACTGGGGATGGCGGTGCCGGCGGGGATTTCAACGCGCGCGACAACGACGTTGTCAGCGGCATCGAGGCGAATGACGGGGCTCACTTCACGGTGAATCATGGTGTTTTCCTATGGGTATGTCATACACGGCGGTGGCGGCAGAGGCACCACCGCAGTGGCTTGCTCAGGGGCGTTTGCCGAACTCGATGCTGTGCTGGGTCCAAGCCAGGGCCTGTTCACTGAGGGAGAAGCCCAGCCCTGGGCGGTTTGGCACCCACATGCGGCCGTCGCGCAGCTCCAGGCGCTCGTTGAACATCGGCTCGAGCCATTCGAAGTGTTCCAGCCACGGCTCTTCGGGGTAGGCAGCGGCCAGGTGCAGGTGGATCTCCATGGCGAAATGTGGCGCGAGCTTCAGGCCCTTGAAGCTGGCTAGGTTCATGATCTGCAGGAACGGCGTGATGCCGCCCACACGTGGCGCATCGGGCTGGACGAAGTCGCAGGCGTTGGCGGTGATCAGCTGGGCATGCTCGTTGAAGCTAGTGAGCATCTCGCCGGTGGCGATGGCGGTGTCCAGCGACGCAGCTAGAGCGGCATGGCCCTCGACATCGGCACTGTCCAGCGGCTCTTCGATCCAGGTCAGGTCGAACTTTTCGAGCTTGCGGCAGAAGCGATGGGCAGTGACGCGGTCCCATTGCTGGTTGGCGTCGACCATCAGCGGGAAGCCCTCGCCCAGTTGTTCACGCACCGCTTGCACACGCTTGAAGTCGATGCTGGTGTCTGGCTGGCCCACCTTGATCTTGATCCCACCGATGCCGTTGCCACGAGAGGTCTGCACGTTTTCCAGCACCTTCTCCAACGGCGTCGACAGGTATCCGCCAGAGGTGTTGTAGCACTGCACCGAGTCCCGGTGGGCGCCAAGTAGTTTGGCCAGCGGCAGGCCGGCGCGCTTGGCTTTCAGGTCCCACAGGGCGATGTCGAACGGGGCGATGGCTTGGGTGGTCAGCCCGCTGCGGCCCATTGAGGCGCCGGCCCACAGCAGCTTGCTGTAGAGCTTGGCGATGTCGTTGGGGTCTTCGCCCAGCAAAGTAGAGGCGATTTCCTGGGCATGGGCGTACATGCCGGGGCCCCCGGCGCGCTTGGAGTAGCCGAAACCGATGCCTTCGTGCCCTTCGCGGGTGCGGATCTCGGCAAAAATGAAGGCGATTTCGGTCAGCGGCTTCTGCCGCCCGGTCAGCACCTTGGCGTCACTGATCGGCGCGCCCAAGGGCAGCACGGTGTACGACAGCTTGATCCAGGCAATACTGTCGGTGGTGGCTGGTCCAGGTTGCAGGGCGGCGATTTTCGGGTCGATGTAGACGTTGCTTTCGATCATGGAGTCGTCCTCTGAATCACTGAGCGTGGGAAGGTTTGCCGGTCAAGTCGGACAGTTGCAGGCGCTGGATGCGGCCGACGATCACCAGGTAGGAGAACGCCGCCAGCAGGCCGTGGGCGCCGACATAGATGAGTGCGCTGTTGAACGAGCCGCTGGAATGCAGCAGGTAGCCGATCACCACCGGAGTGACGATGCCAGCGGTGTTGCCCAGGGCATTGAACACGCCGCCGGTCATGCCGATCATTTCGCGGGGGGCGGTGTCGGCCACGACGCTGAAACCGAGGTTGCCAAAGCCCTTGCCGAAGAACGCCAGGCTCATCACCGCGATCACCAGCCACTGGGCGTCGACATAGTTGCACAGCATCATGGTCGAGCTCAGCAGCACGCCGGTGATGATTGGGGTTTTGCGGGCGATGCTCAGGGATTTGGTGCGGCGCAACAGGTAGTCGGAGAAGAAGCCCGACGACACCGCGCCGATCAGCCCACACAGCGCCGGTATCGACGCCACCAGGCCGGCCTGCAGGATGTCGAAGCCACGCTCCTTGACCAGGTAGATCGGGAACCAGGTGACGTAGAACCAGGTGACGGCACTGACGCAGTACTGGCTGATGAACATGCCTACCAGCATGCGGCTTTTAAACAGCACACCAATGTTGGCCAGAGAGCTGCTGCGCTTGTCTTTCGGCTGCGCCGCTAGCCCTTCGAGGTCGACCAGGGCTTCGCCTTTGTGCAGGTAGTCGAGCTCCTCGGCATTCATCTTGGGATGCTTGACCGGCAGGTAGTAGTTCTTCCACCAGACTGCCGCGACACCGAATCCGGCAAAGCCCATGACGATGAACACGTACTGCCAACCGAAGGCGTAGCAGAGCCAGCCCATGAACGGGGTGAAGAAGGCCAGTGAGATGTACTGGGCGCTGTTGAAAATGGCGCCTGCCATGCCCCGTTCAGTCGATGGAAACCACGCTGCGATAACACGGGTGGAAGCTGGGCCTACAGGCGCCTCGGCCACCCCCAGCAGGAAGCGCAAAGCCAGCAGCAACGGGACGATCAATGCGGTGTAGTGAACCAGCCCCATGCCCACCGTGAACACCGACCAGATGCAGATGGCCAGGGCCATGGTTTTCTTCGAACCGAAGCGGTCGGCCAGCCAGCCGGACGGGATCAGGAAGATCACGTAGGCCCAGCTGAAGATGGAAAACAGGTAGCCCATTTCTACCGAGGTGATACCGAGCTCCTTACCCATGTCGGAGCCGGCCACCGACAGGGCGGCGCGGTCGCCGCTGCTCAGCGCCAGGACCATGGTGATCAGGGCCAGGATCAGGTAGCGGTAGCGGGTGGCCGTGCTGGACGCGGCCACGGCGCCGGGGGCAGGCCCGGCGGCGTAGGTGTCGTGGTTGTGCATCGCGGTTGCCTCATTGTTTTTATTGGCGTCGTGCAGGGCCTTGCACCGGCACCTGCTTCGAATTCTGGCAGCTCGCAGCCCTGCTGGAGAGCTGTTCCGACCAATGACAGCGTTATCAAATGACAGCGCTGTCATTTATCCTAGGCCCTATTATGCGCGGGTTGCAAATCGCTGTTTCAGCTAAATTCCCATGATCTGGGAATGTGGGGGTGGGGCAGGAAAAACCGTGCCGTTCCGGTAGAATCGGCGAACATGGTCAACCCGCCTGGCTTGAGGCTTCACATGCTGGAAACACCCGTTGTCACCACCGGTCTGAAACCGGTCACTGCCACCCTCAATGATGTGGCGAAGATGGCCAAGGTTTCGCCGATCACCGTTTCCCGGGTGATCAATCGACCTGAGCTGGTGTCGGAAAAAACCCAGAAGAAAGTGCGCAACGCCATTCGCAAGACCGGCTACGTCCCCAACTTGCTCGCCGGGGCCCTGGTGTCCCAGCGCAGCCGATTGGTCATCGTGGTCGTGCCGAACATCGCCAACCGGGCATTCGTCGACACCGTTACCGAGCTGGGCAAGCGCCTGGCAGCCGCGCGCTACCAACTGCTGCTGAGCCAGTCGGATCTGGGCGAGAACCATGAATCGGAGCTGATCGATACCATCCTCGCCCGTCGCCCCGACGGAATCGTGCTGACCCGACGACTGCGAAGCGAAGCCGCGCGCGCGAAGCTGATCGCACGGGGTACCCCGGTGGTGGAGACGTGGGAGCTGACATCAGCACCCATCGACACGGTTGTGGGCTTTTCACACGAAGCCGTTGGCCAGGCTATGGCCTCACATGTCGTCGAGCGTGGTTACCGCCGGGTCGGTCTGCTGTGGAGCGACGACGATCGCGCTGCGCGCCGCCGTCAGGCCTGCATCTCCACGCTCGAGCAGGCCGGGGTTGAGATTGTCGCCTGTGAGGTAGAGGCCGCGCCAGTGAACATGGGGCACGGCCGCCAGGCCATGGCCCGTCTGCTTGAGGCGAAGGTGTCGTTGGACGCGGTGATCTGCAGTATCGACTTGCTGGCCCAGGGCGCCATGGCCGAAGCCGTTGCTCAGGGCCTGCGCATCCCTCACGATTTGGCAGTGATGGGCTTCGGTGATTTGGAGTTCGCCGCTCATACCCATCCGAGGTTGAGCACAGTGAACATTGATGGCGGGCGCATCGGCTTGCGCACCGCCGAGCTGTTGCTGCAACGCATGGATGGCACCTTGGCTCGCGGTGAGCAGGTGGAAGACGTCGGCTTCAGCCTGGTCGTGCGGGAAAGCACCTGAGTCCGTGGAGCGCCTTCAGATGCCCGCCCACTGGCGCAGTTGTCCTGCCATGCGGTCCCAAGCCCGCTCGACTTCCGCTACGCCGAATGCGCGTAAGCTGGAATGCACCATTCCTTCTCCTATCCACACCTCGGCCGGTACACCGTGGGCGGTAAGCGCAGCGGCATAGGCGATGCCGTGGTCGCAGAGTGGGTCTATTCGCGCCGTTAGCACCAGCGCAGGTGCCAGCCCAGCAAAATCATCGGTTTCCAGTGGCATCGCGCACGGGTCGTTACGGTCGGCCTCGTTGGGCAAGAAGCCATGCAACGATTGCTTCAGCCCGGCCACGGTCATCATTGGCGCCTCGGCATGCACCTGCATTGACGGCAGGTGTTGGCGAGCGGTGAGCACCGGGTACACCAGTAACTGGCCGAGGGGCTGAGGCTGACCCTTGCGGTGGAGCGCCCGGCACAGCCCTGCCGCCAAGGTGCCGCCGGCGCTGTCACCGGCAACCATCAGTTGGGTACGGCTAAGGCGCGCGTCGACTGATCCGTTGCGCAGCGCCGCCCAGGCTTTCTGGCAATCGTGTAGTGGTGCTGGATAGGGGTGCTCAGGGGCCAGCCGATACTCAACTGCGACGATGGCTAAGTGGATTCGACCCGCAAGGGCATGGGCGAACCAGTCGTGGGTGTCGAGGTCGCCCAAGTCCCAGCCACCGCCATGCAAGTACAGCAGTGTCGGCCAGCCGCCCTCTGGGGGCTCGGAATCTGGCTGGTAGCAGCGCAGGCGCAGGCCCTCAATCTCGATATCAGTGATACGCCAGCCCTTCGGCGCGGGAGGCGTGCAATGGCGGCAGGCCTGCAAGAACGCTGCGCGCCTGGCCTGCAAGGTGCTGTCTATGGGGGTAAAGCGCTTGCTGTCGTTGATGTAGGCCTGCATCGCAGGATCAAGTGATTGGTGCACAGGTGCTTTCTCCGATTGTGTTTAGTAGAGCGCCCCTGCAGGGCTTTACGGTGAATGGCACCGGCAGAGCCGGTGCCCGGTAAAGCAAGGATCAGAACAGCGGCAGGGTGTAGGCGATGATCACGCGGTTCTCATCGCGGCGGCCGGTGGCGTCACCTTGCAACTGGACGTTGCGCCACCGGAACGCGACGTTTTTCAGCGGCCCGCTCTGGATTACGTAGGAGATGTCCAGGTTGCGTTCCCATTCGCTGGCGTCTTCACCGGCCACCTTGAAGTTGTCACCCTTCACGTAGCGAGCAAACGCAGTCAGACCGGGCACGCCAAGGGCGGCGAAGTCGAGGTCGTAACGGGCTTGCCAGGAGCGCTCCTGAGCGCGGTCGAATCGCAACACCTGCACAGCGTTGGGTACTCCCGGCAAGTCGGTGTCGTGGATGAACGGCAAGGCACTGTCACCGGCGTTGTACTGGTAGCCGATGCGGAATGTCTGGGCCTTGAGATTCGCGCTCAGCATGGCCGATGACATACGGCTATCGAGTTGGCCGGCCTTTTCACTTCCGGACTCGCCGGTGTCGAGGTAGTTGAGAGTCCCCGCCAGGTTCCAGTCCCCGGCCTTGATCGTGTGGGTACCGGTGTAGAGGGTCTGCTGATAGACGTCAGCAAGACGACCTGTCCACAGGCCCAGGGACGTCTGCGGTGTCGCGCGCCAGGTACCACCAAGGTAGTCGAAGCGATCGCTGAACACGCTGTAGTAGTTGCCCACCTGAATATCGCGAGCGCCTGCAAACTCGCGCTGGTTGACCCGGCGCATCTGGCCTAGGCCGATGTCGAGGTTGTCGAGTTCGCGAAAATCGAGCATGGCGCCCTCGAAGAACTGAGGCAGCAGTCGACCATCCCCCGAACTGACCAGCGGAATCTTTGGGAATAGCCCGCCGATCTTGAACTCTGACTTCGAGTACTTGAGTTTGACCGCCGCCGTGGCCTCGGAGTAATCGTCCACTGAGCGTGGGTCGGCATTGCGAGGCCCGCCTGCGCGGTTGTAAGCGCCCGGCAGCAGCCCGGAGCCGCTGCGCGAAGGCGACGAGTCGAGCTTCAGGCCCAGGCCTGCGTAGACATCCACGCCCACCCCGATAGTCGTGTCGGTGTAGCCCGATTCGCCTTTGAGGATGAAGCCTTGGGCCCATTCCTCCAGCTTCGACTGGGCCGGCTTGGTCGAGTCGCGCAGGTCGTGGTTGTAGTAGAAGTTGCGGAAGGTCAGGTTGGCCTTGCTGTCTTCCAGAAACGCCGCCTGAGCACAGAGTGGACCGAGCCCGATCAGCAGGGACAAGGGTTTTGCAGCGCGAGCGAAGCACGCTCCAGTGGAGGAGTATTTCATTGTTGTTGTTCTCTTCTTATAGGTCTGTCGGGTGTTGCGTCAGCGGTGTTGCCAGGTGAAATCGAGGGTCGCCTCCATTCGCTGAGAGGGGGCGAGTTCATGGGTGCCGGTTTCGGTCCAGCTGTCGCGCGGCTGGTTGAAGGCGTCAGTCAGGTGCGACACCGGCTCCAGGCACAGATAGGCGCTGTCGGCCGGTGCAAATGCGACGAAATGGGTCAATGGCTGCGAGGCTTGAAGCTCAAGCCGAGCGTTGGGGTACTCAAGTGCCAGCAGGCCATCCCAGCGCGACTGGTAGTGTGCGAGGGCATCGCGGCTATCCGCTTCGATGGACCAATCGTTGGAGTGATCCTGGTACTCGCCAGTGGCGAGGTACTGCGCATCGATCTGCCATTCGCGCCCGACGCGGTAGTGCGCCCTCATGCCGGGGTGGCGCTTGAAGTACGGGTGTAACCCAAGGCCGCCGGGCATTGGCGTGTCACCCAAGTTGGTCAGCACCAAAGCGATGCGCAGGCGGTTGCCTTCGAGAACGAAATGCTGCTCGGCGCGAAACGCCCATGGCCAGTGCTCGCCTTGGTAATCACAGGTGATAACCAGCAGATCCTTTTCGGCCGTCACCACTTGCCAGGGTTGGGTATGGGTCACGCCGTGCAGGGTGTGAGGAATGGCGGCCGGGTGAGCAGGAAGTTGGTGCTCATTGCCAGCGAACTGCAGGCGCGCATTGCGGATGCGGTTGGAGTACGGCATCAGTGGGTAGGCGCCTGCGCGTGGCCAGTCCAGCGGGTCGAACTGGTTGGTTGTAATTGGCAGCAGGATGTCGAGCCCATCGGCGGTCAGGTGAGCGATACGCCCACCCCAATCCGGTAAAACGCTCAGCGACCAGGTAGCGTTGCTCAGGACCACAGTGTGCATTGTGACCTCCAATACCCTTTTTCGGGCATGCAGAGCCCCAGCCACCGTGCCAACGCACGGCGGTGGGGGATGTAAAGGGTTGTTAGCGGCGGTAGCGCTCGGCTACTTGCAGGTCAATGTCCAGACCCAGCCCCGGTCCTTCAGGAATCTGCAGCTGTTTACCCTGGCGCAGTTGCTCCACCGGATACAGCCACGCGGCCGGCTCTACGAACAGGTACTCCACCTGCGGTACACGCTTTTGCACGGCAGCCATGTGCAATGTGGCGATCAGGCCTGGGCCGAAGTACGGGCAGTGCGGCAGTATCACCGCCTCATGTTGTTCGGCCAGGCGATCAATGCGCAGGCACTCGGAAATGCCGCCAACCTTGGTCACGCTGGGCTGGATGGAATCCACCGCGCCCGCCCCCAGGGCCTGCTCGAACTGCACCGCAGTACACCAGTTCTCACCGGCGGAGATGTCCACGCCTTGTCCGCGCAGGCCAGCCAGGGCTGCGAAGTCCTCTGGCGGGAAGATTGGCTCTTCCAGCCAGGCCAGCTTCAGGTCTGCCAGGGCTGGCAGCCAGTCTCGGATACCCTCGATCGTCCAGGAGCAGTTGACGTCGGTGGACAATGGAATGCTGTCGCCCACGGCGCGGCGACAGGCACCGATGTCATGCAAGGTGGCCTCGTGCAGCTTGATGTCGCTGAAGCCCAGTTCAAGTGCTTTTTCACAGGTGGCCGGCGCCACCTTGTCGTCGCCGTAGCGTACCAGGCTGGCATAGGCCGGTACCTGTTCGCGGTGAGCCTGACCGAGTAGCCGGTGCAACGGCAGGCGCTGGCGGCGGGCCGCCAGGTCCCACAGGGCGATGTCGATACCGGAGATAGCGAACATCGTCACGCCATAGCGGCCAAACAAGTGCAGACGCTGCTGCAGCTCAAGGTTCAGCGCCGGAATATCGGTGATCTCCCGACCCAGCACCTGGGGGGCTACCAGCCGATCGATCAGGGCTTTGGTGGCATCGGCGACGAAGTAGCCGAAGGCCTCACCCCAGCCCACATTGCCTTGCTCGTCCTCGACCCGCACCAACACGTTCTCCAGTGTGCGCCAAGCTGAAGGCGTGCCGCCCACGCCGCGACCGCCGTCATGGAACGGAATCTCGACGATCTGAGTATCGATCCGGACGATCTTCATGCTTGCTCCAGGACGCTGGCCAGGGCAACACCGGCATAGGCCCCACCGACGTGGTCACGGCCCGAACCAACCGGTGCCATAGCGTCATAGGCGAGGAAGTTGTCAGCTAGGTGCTCGGCTGCATTGTCCTGTGGCCGGTAACCCAAGGCACGGGCACGCTGGTTGTGGAAGAACGCCTGTGGGCATTCGGACACTCCATAGACAATCTCGTGGCGTACCTCAGGGTGTTCCAGGCCGATCAGCACCAGTTGCGCCAGGTCGCGGGCACTGGTCCACAGGCGCAGGCGGCGAGCGTCGCTGACCTTGGCATCGGCGTTGCCTATACGCACGACGAAGGTGGCCAACTCGCTGCGTTGGGAGAACGTGGCGCAGGCTGCTTCCCCGAATACCTTGCTCAGCGCATAGTAGCTGTCAGGTGCCACAGGGTGGTCATCGAAGTGTTCGGCGGCTTGGCTGTGGTACTGACCCAGCACATGGTGGCTGCTGGCGAACACGAAGCGCCTGGCACCGGCGCGCTGAGCGGCTTCGAGCAGGTACAGGGTTGCGTGGTAGTTCGGCTCGACCGTGGACTGGAACTGGATATCGGTGCCGTGGGCACACGCCAGGTGCAGCACCGCGTTAACACCCTCGCAAGCCTGACGGACAAAGGCTGGGTCGGTCAGGTCGCCCACCAACTCGGTTTCATTGGTGGCCAAGTCGCTGACCGGCCGGCGGTCCAGCAGTCGGAGGCTGAAGCGCTCGCGCAGGTAGGGGCGCAACGCGGTTCCGACGATACCGGCAGCGCCGGTGACAAGAAGAGTAGGCATGGTGTATTCCCGGAAAACGTAGGAGCGTTTGATTCAGGCTGTTGCGATAGCGCTGGGCTGCTTGGCCGGTCTCTGGCCAACGAACACAGCCACGATCAGTGCACCAACCACCCCCAGTCCTGCTGCAAGGCCGAAGCCGCTGCTGTAGGTCCCGGTCGACTCGATGATGAAGCCGGTCACGGTTGGTGCGACGATGCCCGACAGGTTGGCCAGACCGTGCATGAAGCCACCGGCGGTACCGACCTGATGGTCCGGCACGGCATCCTGGATCAGCGACCAGTAGGCCGGCGCGGTGAGCATTAGGAAGCCAATGGCCACGGTCATGACTGCAACGGTGCTGGTCACGCTCTCAACCTGGCCGGTCAGGCCGATGCACACGGCCGCCACCAGCAGGCAACTGACCAGTACCACTTTGCGCGAGAACAGCTGCTTGCCAGTGCGCTTGAACACCCAGTCGATCAGCAGCCCGCCGCAAACGAAGCCGACAGTACCTACCAGCCAAGGCAGTGCGGTGACGATGCTCATGGATTTGAGATCAATACCTTTGGCGTCGATCAGGTAGCTGGGGAACCAGGTCATGAAGAAATAGAGGATGTAGTTGTAGCAGAACAGCGAAACGCCGGTGACCAGGACCGAACGCTGCAGAATAATCTGCAGAACCGGCGTGCGGGGTGCGTCTGCGACGGCGGTAACCGGCGCTTCACGGCCCTCGTTGATCAGTTCCAGCTCTTCTGGAGTGACCAGCGGGTGTTCTTTAGGTGTGGAGGCTGCCATGCGGTACCAGGCAATAGCCCAGAGCACACCGACTGCGGCGATCACCACAAAGGCCACACGCCAACCCAGCCAAAGGGCGAGGAAGCCGACGATCGGGCCTGCCAGGGCGCCGCCCAGCGGGCCACCCGCCTGGTTGATGCCAATGGCGCGAGCACGCTCCTTGATCGGGAACCAGCTGTTGACGGTCTTGTTCGCGGTGGTGGAGACCGGTCCTTCGCCGACACCGAAGAGCGCACGCACAATCAGCAGCGACCAGAAGTTAAAGGCCAGGGCGGTGGAACCGCAGAGCACAGACCAGAAGCTCATCGACCAGGTCAGTACCTTCTTGGGGCCGAAGCGGTCGGCCAGGTAGCCGCCGACGAAACAGAACAGCGCATAGCCGAAGAAGAAACTACTGAAGATCATGCCCTTTTCAGCGGGGGTGAGGTGGTATTCCTGCGTAATGAACGGCATGGCGATCGAGAGGGCAGCGCGATCGACATAGTTGATGATCATGGCCAGGAAAAGCATGGTCAGGATCGTCCAGCGGTAGTTCTTTTTCTTGTTCATGTATGACTCCGTCCAGCACCTGTGATGCCGGATCTTTTTTGTTATGACGCCTGGCCCATCAGGGGGCCAGGCTATTGGTACTGCTTAGACGCTGTAATCCACTGCCACCCATTCGAAGTACTGCTTGAGATCGGCGACCAGAGCCTGGTGCGCAGGGTGTGGCAGGTACCGCTGAACCGCGTCGGCATCGTCGAAGCTGGATTCGAGGATGTAGTCCCAGCAGATCGGTCGATCCAGTTCGTTGGCGGCGACGCGCCAGTCGCGGATGAAGTCGATTTCCTGGGTGAGGTCTCGCATCCGGCCTACCAGGTCCGCTTCCCGTTCAGGTTGCGCGTCGACACCGGGCAGGCGGCGAAACATCACGATATGTCGCATCATCGCTATGTTCTCCTCAGCCCAGGACCCAGCTCGGCGCGTCCTGCAACGCGACCGGACGCAGGAAGCGCTCG
Source organism: Pseudomonas sp. 22082 (assembly GCF_052046055.1). Taxonomy (NCBI): domain Bacteria; kingdom Pseudomonadati; phylum Pseudomonadota; class Gammaproteobacteria; order Pseudomonadales; family Pseudomonadaceae; genus Pseudomonas; species Pseudomonas sp. 22082. The sequence continues at coordinate 80,409 of NZ_JBQEQB010000018.1, read as the reverse complement.
ATCGCGGCGAAGCCAACCGAGGTGGTTTGTGGTGCTGTGGACGCAGGCCACGGGCCACCGTGCTGCTGGGCATGGCATACGGCGACACCAGTCGGTACGCCGGCGAACAGGACGCGCCCGGAAACACGCTGGGCAGCGTTCAGCAGTTGGCGATTTTCTTGGGTGTCGACCTCCAGGCCCCACAGGGTGGTGGTTAGCGTGCCGCCCACGGCGTCGAGCACATCGGCTGCCTGAGCCACGGATTGCGCGGTGACGATCAGTGCCGCCGGGCCGAACATTTCCTCGCGCAGGTGGGCGTTGGCGATGAACGACGCAGCGTCAGTGGCAAACAGGCGTGGTGCCGGACCGGCGCCATCGGCATGGGGCGCGAAGACCGCAGAGGCATTGGCAGCCACGGTGGTAGCGGCCGCTTCGAAGCCCTGCTGCATACCTGGAGTCAGCATACGGTGGGTGGCAATCGGCGCAATGGCTTCGGCCAGTTCGCCGATGAAGCGTTGGCTGTGAGGCGAGTCCAGCAGCACGATTACCCCAGGGCTGGTGCAGAACTGGCCGCAACCCAGGGTGATGGAGCCAGCCAGTACCTTGGCCAGGTTCGCGCTGTCTTTCTCCAGTGCCGATGGCAATGCCACCAGTGGGTTGATCGAACCCAGCTCACCGAAGAACGGTACCGGGCGCTCGCGCTCATTGGCCGCCTGCCACAGGGCTTTGCCGCCCTGATACGAGCCAGTGAATGCCACGGCGGCGATTGATGGGTGTTGTACCAGGTACTTGCCGGCCGAGCGGTTGGGCGCTTCAGCCAGGGTCAACAGACCCTCTGGCAAGCCTTGCGAACGCACTACACCAGCGGCCAGGGTGAATACCGCGCGGGAAAGCTCCGGGTGGCCGGAATGCGGTTTGATCACAACCGGGCAGCCAGCCGCCAGCGCGGAAGCGGTATCACCACCGAGTACCGAGAAGGCGAACGGGAAGTTGCTTGCCGAGAACATCGCCACTGGGCCCAGTGGGCGTTGAGTGCGGGTCAGACGCGGGCGACCAACAGGCGGAGCACCCGCGACGGCTTGATCGTCCACTTGGCGGTACGGCACACCGGCTTCCACTTCGCTGGCGAAGCCGCGCAGCTGGAAGGCAGTACGCGCGACTTCACCGTTCAGGCGCACCTCACCCAAGCCGCTTTCACGGTCGGCGATGGCGACCAATTCCGCCTGTTGGCTTTCCAATGCCTCGGCCAGGCCGCGCAGCAGCTTGGCGCGTTGTTCTGCGCTGGAGTCAGCCCAGAAGTCGGCAGCTGCAGCCGCTTTGGCCACGACTGCATCAAGCGCGTTCAGGGTGGGATCTTGTTGAGTGGTCATGCTTACTCCTCGAAATGCGCTGTGGCCCTGCGCGGGTTGATCCGTACAGGGCCGGCAGCTTCAGCGTGCTTTCGGTTCCAGGTGGTAGCCGCGGCCTTGGTAGTCAAAGTCCACCAGCTCGTTGATCACCACTTCCTTGTCTGCCGGCGAGGCGTAGTAGGCGCGGATCTCTTTGATCAGCCCGGACTTTTCGTCAAACACGTACCATTCGTCCCCGCGCAGGGCGGTGCCAAGCTTGCTCTTCCAGTGGGTCCACTCGATGACCGCTTCGTTGCAGTCATGGCTGACCAGGATCTTCTCGATGGTCCACTGCGAGCCCAGGTTCTCTACGCACCACACCCATTTGCGGGCGATAGTGTCAGCTGTGCGCCACGGCACTTCCGGCAGCCCGGCAGGGAAGTAGTGCACCGCGTCCGGGGTGAAGCACGACACCAGCTTGTCGTAATCGCCCTCGTTGCAGGCGTCGAAGTAGCGGCGGATCAGTTGCGCGTGCTTGTGCTCAGTCATGGCTTAGTCCTTCTTGTCGATGATCGAGGGAATGGCCGGACGGCCAGCGGCGACCCAGGCGTGGTAGTCGGAAACCGATGTCGGACTCGGTGGGTAAACCCCCCACAGTGCTTCGCCGGCGGCGATGCGCATGGCCAGATAGCCTTCAATGTCGTCCTGCACGGTGCACACTTCGGCCAGCTCCTCGGCCAGGTGCGCTGGCACCACGGTCAGGCCATCGGCATCGCCAACGATGATGTCGCCTGGGTACACAGCAACGCCGGCACAACCGACCGGAACCTGCAGGTCGGCCACGTGGTGGTAAGAGATGCGGGTGGTGGCAGTGATTTCGCGAGCGTAGGCCGGCAGGTTCATGGCGGCGATTTCGCTGCCGTCACGAAGGGCGCCGTCGGTAACGATGCCCTTGGCGCCGCGAGCCAGCAGGCGAGTTACCAGGATGTTGCCGGCCGAAGCGGCGGCCGGGTCGTTGCGGCTGTCGATGACCAGCACGTCACCGGGTTTGATCTGCTCAACGCCGACCCACTGCAGGTTGTCGTCGTTAGGCTTGGTGGTCATGGTGGAATAGGTGTCGATGTCTTCACGGGCGGGGATGAAGCGCATGGTGAAGGCGCGTCCAGCAAACGGCTTGACGTCACGGGTCATGCAACGCAGGCCGACCAGTGCGGGCTGACGAAAGCCGCGCTTGAACAGCTGAGTGGTCAGCGAGCCGCTGCTGCAGGTGGCAAGCTTGGCCAGCACTTCATCGCTGACTTCGACCTGTTTGCCGGAGACGCTTTCATGGGCATCGGCGTAATTGTGGATGACTGACATGCTTCAACATCTCCTCATGTTTTTGTTCGATAACAGGTCGATACCAAGTCCCAATATGTGGAATTTCTAACTGCTGGTAGCCCTGATGCGACCGATTCTATTGCAGAAAATTGGGTGAAAAATGGGCAGAATCTCGGTGGTGATAGCCGAGTTCCAATAGGTGGGAAAACACAATGAAAACGGGTGAAGGTACGGCCGCACTGGAAAAAGCGCTGGATGTCCTCCAGGCCATTGGGAGTAGCGTTACAGGCATCAACCAGGCCCAACTGGCCGAGTTGGTGCCTTTGCCTCGCACAACGCTGTACCGCATCCTCGCCACCCTGGTAGAGCGCGGCATGATCCGTCGCGACCCTACCCGCAAGGTTTACAGGCTCGGCTTCAACTACCTGGAAATGGTGCGCAATGCTTACCTCGAGCCAGATCTGGTCGCTGCTGCCAGCGCGGAACTGCGAGCACTGCGTGACCTCACGGGGGAAACGTCGTACCTCGCCGTGCTGGACGGCAATCAGGTGCTCTCGCTAGAGCGGTGTGAAGGTGCCCACACCCAGCGCTCTGCAGCGAGCCTTGGTCAGGGCAAGCCGGTGTACTGTACGGGACAAGGCAAGGCGATTCTGTCCGCGCTGCCGGCGGCTGCACGCGATGAAATTCTCAAAGGCCTAGTCCTGGCCCCGCTGACGCCGCTGACCATTACCGACCGCCGCAGGTTGCTGGCTGAGTTGCAGATCACCCAGGCACGTGGCTATGCCCTCGATGACGAAGAAATCCGTCTCGGTATTCGTTGTGTGGCCGCGCCGATCATCGATAAGCAGGGACACGTCCGCGGGGCACTGAGCGTGGCGGGACCGGCCTATAGGCTGACCTTGGAGCGCCTGACTTTACTGGGCCCTGAGCTCGCCGATGCGGCCCGCCGGGTTGGCGAGCAGCTACGTCCCGATACTGCGCCGCATCATGCCGAGGAGCTCAGCGTGCTTCCGGGACCTTGGGCCTTCCATGGCGCGTTTCCGCGCTGGCATGCCGGCCGGCAAATGCTCTACTGGGCCGACACTTTGGCACCTGCCATCCACTGCTGGGACGGACAGAACAGCCGATTGCTGACCCGTCTGGATCTGCCGGTGCGGGCGATGGAATTGCATCCAGAGGGTCTGCTCGTTGCGCAGACTGGGGGGTGGTCGCTGATCGACTGGGAAGGGAATGAGCACCCACGGCAGGATCTGCTAGGAAGTCGGCTACTGGCCCTGGCGACCCATCCATCCGGCGCGCTGTGGGCGTGTGCCCGAAGTACCCATGGCTGTGTGATCGGGGAACTCAGTGCCGAAGGTGAGCTGCGAAACGGCTGGTCTCTGCCTGAGCCAATCAGTGCTTTCCGTTGGGATGCCAGCGGAGACGCGCTCTATGCTCTGGCACCGGACGCCGGCGATATTCTGCTCTTGCATAGCGGCAGCACGGCGATACGCCGCTTGGCTTCGCTGCCCAGAGGAGGGGGCAGCCTGGGCGGTTTGGCCTTGGACAGCGACGGTGGGGTCTGGACGACCCAGATGGACGGCTGGAGCTTGGCGCGCTTCGATGCCGACGGAAACCTCGATCGAATGATCGGTTTACCGGTACCCGCGCCTACTGACCTGTGCTTCGGGGGGCCGGAAGGCAACACCCTTTACATCACCAGTGCTCGACATGCGCTCAAGCTGGAGGTGCTCAGCAGCGCTCCATCCTCGGGATGCCTGCTGCGATTGCAGACATAGCTCCTGTTGGTTGCAGAACTCAAGGGCCCTTCTAACTTTTTGTTCTTTTGAACGTTTATCGGTGGACCTTACCACCGATTAGTTCTACGTACTTCATTCGCGCTTCCATAAGCTAGGGTGCTGGAATCTAGAGTTACCATGGCGGCGTAGCTGACACTGGCTAATTGCAAGTTCAACTCGATCAGCTGTAGGCGACCATGGCCGAAGTCACTCTTCCCAGACGACGGCCATAGCGAGACGTGTTCTTTACAGTGCGTCCTCGCAGAACTTCTGAATAGCCTGGCACGCCGTTCGTAACGATTCATCATCCAGAGCGTAGGCAATACGCAGGTAGCCTGGAAGTCCAAATGCACTACCTTGCACGACTGCCACGTTGGCCTCTTCAAGCAATGCCAACGCGACAGCCTCGTCGTCAACGAGATCACGGCCGTCCGGCGAGCGCTTGCCGATCAGACCGGTACAATTGGCAAAGGCGTAGAAGGCTCCGCCTGGAACTTCGCAACTGATGCCCGGCGCCTGGTTGAGCAGCTCGACCATGAAATCTCGACGCCGTTGGAACACTTCGCGGCTTTGGGCGATGAAGTCTTTCGGACCGTCCAGCGCAGCGACTGCCGCATGTTGCGAGATGGAACACGCCCCCGAGGTCTGCTGACCCTGCAACTTTTCCATCGCATCGAGCAACCAGCGAGGCCCAGAGGCAAACCCGATCCGCCAGCCTGTCATGGCGTAGGCCTTCGATACGCCGTTCATGGTCAGCGTCCGTTCAGAAAGTCTGGGCTCAACCTGGGCGAGTGTAAGGAAATCACGACCGTCGAAGATCAAATGCTCATAGATGTCGTCCGCCAAAATCAGGACTTGCGGATGATTGAGCAATACCTCAGCCAAGGCTTTCAGTTCGTAGTGATCATACACCGCTCCCGTGGGGTTGGACGGCGAATTCAGAATGAGCCATCGAGTCTTCGGCCCGATTGCTCCGGCCAATGCTTTTGGTGTGAGCTTAAAGCTCGACTCGGCGCCACAGGTAACGATCCGTGACTCGCCCCCGCACAACGCCACCATTTCCGGATAGCTGACCCAGTAAGGAGCAGGGATCACCACCTCGTCGCCTTCGTTGAGGGTCGCGGCCAAGGCGTTAAAGATGACCTGCTTACCTCCACTGCAGACCAGCGTGTCTTGCCAGTTTACATCAAGGCCGTTCTCGCGCCGGTACTTACGGGCGATGGCTTCACGCAGCGCGCGAAGGCCAGCGACTTGGGTGTAGCGGGTGTGGCCATTATTGATCGCACTGATGGCTGCGGCACGGATGTGTTCTGGAGTATCGAAGTCAGGCTCGCCCGCACAGAGAGAGATGATCTTCGCCCCTTCTGCACGACGTGCAGCAACGCGGTCGATGATCTTGTAAGTCGCTGAAGGCTTGGCAGCCTCCAGGCGACGGTTCAGCGTTTCCAAGCTCACGCGTGTTCCTCCGGGAGGGAAAGACCCATCAAGTCCAGGGTGGTGTGACCTTCACGCAACTTTGCAAAAAACTCCGCCTCTTTGTCAGCGCGTTTTTGGCCCTCGCGCAGCGTGCACTCAACTGCATCGGCGGGAATGATGATCACGCCATCCTCGTCCGCAACCACAAGGTCGCCGGCGCTAACGTGCGCCCCGCTAAAGTAGAAAGGTCTGCCAACGGAGGGCGTGGTCGCCTTGACGGTACCTTTGACGGAGATGCCTCGAGCAAAAACCGGAAAGCCATGCGCTTCAAGCGCGGCGATATCGCGTACGCCGCCATTGATTACTAAGCCAACGATGCCAGCGGCTTCGGCCGCCACGGTAAGCACTTCACCCCAATAGCCGGCAACGAAGTCGGCAGTATCACAGACCAAGACGCTACCGCGCGGCGCTTTCGCCACAGCCAGGTGCAGACCCAAGTTGTCACCTGGCGAGCATTGCAGGGGGTATGCTGGTGCCGCGATGAACGCGCCTCTCCAGACAGCGCGAATTTCGCGATCGACCGCGCACGGCAGCCCAGAGGCCTCGTACAGGGTGGAGCTGCCGAGGACTTTTGCGATGTTCTGATAGTCGTGTGGAAGGCTCATGGTTGTTTGCTCTGCAGGGTGTGGTAACCGAGAGTGGCACGGGCTTCTTTGAGGCTCTTGCCAGTGGCGATCTGTTCGCGGATCTTCGCTTCGACGTGTTCGATACGACGTGCCGTTTCAGCGACTTCCTGGGCACGATCACGCGGGACGATGACGACACCATTGGCGTCAGCCACGACGATGTCGCGGGCACAAACTCGGGCTTGGCCAACCGATACCGGCTGGTTGACGGCCACGACTTCCACGCGGTCCTTGCCGGTACGCATGAAGCGGCCCTTGCTGAAAAGCGGGTAGCCTTCGCCCAGTGCCTTGTTCACATCGCGACAGACCCCATCAATGACAGTGCCGGCGATACCGCGGGCCAAGGCGTACTGAGTCATGATGTCGCCCCACACCGTGCAATCGGTACGACCTTCGTTGGCAATGACCACAACGTCGCCTGGTGCTACGTCATCAATGAAGTCGCCGACAGTGCCGGGCGGTGTGCTCGCACTCACATACTGAACGGTGAAGGCCGGGCCGACCACAACCTGGCTGTAGTTGGCCAGTGGTGCGACACCAAATGCTTGGCCTGGAAGGCCTAGCTTGTCCATCGCATCGGACACACCTGGGGTATCCAGGCCTTCGAACAAGGCAACAATGTCTTTATCGGAAAGGCTCATGTCAGTGCTCCACCCTGATGGCTTCGAATTGCGTGTCGTGCATCACTTCCTCGACCGAGCGGCCCGAACGGACGGCATCGACCATGCCGGCCTGGCGGCGATCGATACGCTCGGCCAGCTCAAGCACCTGGTCGATAGCGTGGGCCGGGACAAAAACGGTGCCGCATTCGTCGGCGATCACGTAGTCGCCTTCCTCTACCTCGACGCCCGCCATGCGAACTTTTACTGCTGCGTCGATCTGGATGAGCCGGTTACGGGCGCTGATCATGGTCACGCCGCGACCGAAGACTGGATAGCCGATGTCCGCGCTGCCGCGGATGTCACGGCTGAAACCGTCGATGATCGAGCCACGAATACCTTTGCGCTGGGCGGCGTTTGCCAGGATGTCTCCCCAACTGGAGATACCATCGACGCCGCCCGCGATTACCAGCACGCGGTCATCGGTGGTGATCTGCTCCACTACTGGGGTGATCAGGTGAACGGTGGGTGACACATCCTGCTTGGGCCCCAACTGAACAGTGCTGGCTCGGCCAACAATCTTCGGACAGTCCCATAGCGGCATCAGGCCGTTGGTGGCACCAGGCAGCTGGAGGAAGTCCAGCGCGTCCGACACCGTGTTGGTATCGAGCGCAGCCAGGCGATCAAGCGGGGCTTTCAAGCTCATCGGTTTCAGGCCTCTTTTAGGTGAGGCTTGAGTATCTGCGCCGAGATTTGATACGTATATTACGAAGAAGCTAAGCTTATCATACCCCAAACCTATGGAAGAGCGCTGTGATCAACTTTCGCTTGATACGCCACCTCTGGCTATTCCTGGCAGTTGCCGAGGACCAGAACTTCAGCCGCGCAGCCAAGCGACTGGGCATGTCGCAGCCACCGTTGACCGAGCAGATACAGGCGCTGGAGCAGTCCTTACGGGTTCAACTATTCACTAGATCTCGCCGAGGCGCTCAACTGACCGCTGCGGGAGCCGCCATTCTCCCCGCCGTACGAAAGTTTGCTGATCAGCTGGAACGATTGGAGCTTGCGGTGCATGAGGCCGTGGCCGGCCACGCTGGCGTAGTGACCATTGGGGCAATTACTTCGGCAATGATCGATGTACTGCCCCCGCTGATCGAGCGGTTCAAGCAGGACCATCCACTGATCACGGTATCGGTTCGAGAGATCGATAGCGCGGAGGCTATCCCCGCTCTTGAGGGCGGCGATATCGACATCGCCTTCGCACGCCTTGAGGGCAACCTCGGTCGGCACTTGCAATCTCTACCGTTGTCCGAGGATCGACTGGCAGTAGCGCTCCCTAACGATCACCCTTTGTCCGCGAGTGATTCCATCTCTCTCAAGTCCCTCGCCGATGAAACCTTGGTAATGGCTTCACGCGATGTGAGCCCTGTTTATTTCGACTATCTGGTCGGACAGTGCAAAGCCAGCGGCTTCGCCCCGCGGATCGTGCATCAAGTTCGCTCGGTCTCGTCACAAGTTGCCTTCGTCAGCTGCGGCCAAGGCATTGCCCTTGTTCCCACCTCGATGGGCAAGCTCGCGCCCAAAAACGTACTCATTCGGCCTCTGTTCCCGGAGGTGAAAGTGGTGACTACTGCCATGGCGTGGCACAGCGAGCATAAGCATCCGCTCGTGGATGCCATGATCGATCAAGCGAAGCAAACCTTGTTGTCATAGGCTAGGCATATGACAGGGTTCGTGGCTTCGTATTTTACAAATCATCTGGCGAGCTCAACATTGAGGATGTCTGTCACAGGAGCTCATTCGTGTCCCATCCAGCTCGCTTCACCCACGAAAAAATTCCGCTGAACATCGACGGTGTACAGCTCGAACTGGCGGTGATTCACCGCCGTGGGCCTAAAGCGCCCATCCTGTTCCTTCACGGTTTCGGCTCTACCAAAGAGGACTACGCCGATATCACGCTGCAGCCTGCTTTCGATGGACATCCCTTCATTGCCTACGATGCTCCAGGCTGCGGTGAGACCGAATGCAGCGACCTCTCGCGCATCAATATTCCATTCCTTGTGAAAACCGCACAGGCCGTACTCAAGTATTTTGAGGTCGATACTTTCCACTTGGTAGGCCACTCCATGGGCGGATTGACCAGTCTGATCTTGGCTCATGGGGATCCTTCGCGCGTGCTGAGTTTCGTCGACATCGAAGGTAACATCGCCCCTGAGGACTGCTTCCTCAGCCGTCAAATTCATCATCACCGCCGTGACGATGATGCGCGATTCTTCCGCGACTTTATCGAACGCACTCGATTGGCATCCGACCCTGCGAGCGCGCTGTATGCCGCTAGTTTGGCGCACAAAGTACGTACCGGTGCGGTGCGCGGCATTTTCGAGTCAATGGTGGATTTGTCGGACAATGGTCTGTTGATGGAAAAATTTCTGTCGCTGCCCTTCCCGCGCCAATACATGTATGGGGAAACCAACTCTCACCTTTCCTACCTCAAGGACATTGCGGCAAAAGGTGTGCACTTGGCGTGCATTCCTGATTGCGGTCACTTCCCCATGTATTCGAACCCTGTACTTATGTGGAAGCGGATCAAAGCTCTACAAGACCTCGCCTAGGCAGATCTACAAATTTCCACGCGGTTCTTCCGGCCGCGTGAAGCTCCGCACTACCCAATAAAATAACAATGAGGTTGCGCCATGCTCGAAGCCATCAACGGTTTTCTTTCGGGAAAGCTGCTCATCGTCCTGGTCGTTGGATTGGGCGCCTATTTCACAATCAAGACTCGCTTTGTGCAGCTTCGCTATTTTCTGCACATGTTCAAGGTATTTAAAGACAGCCTCACCAGCAGTTCGACACAAATCAGCTCATTCCAGGCCCTGATGCTTAGCCTGGCGGGACGAGTAGGTGCGGGCAACATTGCCGGCGTCGGTGTGGCTGTTACCCTTGGCGGGCCTGGTGCCGTCTTCTGGATGTGGGTCACTGCCTTGGTGGGTATGGCTACAACGCTGATGGAGTGCAGTCTGGCTCAGTTATACAAGCGTAAAGACGCTAGCGGCCAGTTCTACGGAGGCCCATCCTTCTATATAGAGCACGGTTTGAATAAGCGCTGGCTCGGCGTGCTGATGGCCACGCTACTCATCGTCACCTTCGGTTTTTCCTTCAATGGGCTGCAATCCCATGCCGTGACCCATTCCCTCCAGAATGCCTTTGGCGTCAATCCCACCTATTCAGGCATTGTTCTGGCCGTCGTGCTGGGCCTGGTCTTCGTAGGTGGCATCAAGCGTATCGCCAAAGTGGCGGATCTGTTGGTACCAGTCAAAACGCTGGCCTACATCGCGGTAACCCTCTACGTAATAATTCTGCAGTTTGATCACGTGCCAACAATGCTGATGACCATCATCAACAGTGCCTTTGGTTTGGACCAGGCCTTTGGCGGCTTTATTGGTAGCGCCATTGTTATGGGCGTCAAGCGGGGAGTGTTTGCCAACGAGGCCGGTTTGGGCAGCGCACCCAACGTCGCGGCTGTTGCTGAGGTCAAGCACCCTGTTTCTCAAGGCGTAGTGCAAGCATTCAGTGTGTTTTTCGACACGTTCGTGATTTGCACCTGCACTGCACTGCTGATCCTACTCTCGGGTTTTTACACCGCCGGGTTTGCAGGTGACGGCCTGGTACTGACTCAGAACTCGTTGGCGGCGGTGGTTGGCGACTGGGGGCGCATTTTCATAAGCGCCGCATTGGCCTTGTTTGTATTTACCTCGATTCTCTACAACTACTACCTCGGCGAGAACAACTTGAAGTTTATCTTGGGAGATAATTGCAAGATGCTCTTGGGCTATCGTGCGCTTGTTTTAGCGCTGATCCTATGGGGGTCGGTGGAGGACCTTTCGACCGTGTTCGCCTTCGCCGACATCACTATGACGCTATCTGCGTTGGTGAACCTGATCGCGCTCACATTGCTGTGTAATGTTGGGCTCCGGTTGCTAGCCGATTACGACAACCAACGCAAGGCGGGCATAGCTGAGCCCGTCCTGACTCCAAGCGCGTTCGACGACGTCAATATCGACAATAGTATCTGGACAGCATCAGCGACTACGTCTGTAGGGAATCCAGCGATAGTGCCGGGTCATCGTTGAGAGTTATCCTGGAGGGGCGAAAGGACAGCGACAATGAGCTAACTGTCTTTTGTTGCCTGAGCGCCCCAATATAGTAGTGAGCTAGAGAGTCCATCACCACTGCCAGTTACGGTCCGCGATTGCCGATCAGTTCACAGCGAGTTCCTTGAACAGCCATTCTTTGAATTGAGTTACAGCGTGAGGTTGCGTGGGGCGGCGAGGATGCACCAGGTAATGGCCCACGTACCGGACGCTGTGGCTCACCTCACGCAGTGGACGGACCAGGCGTCCACTGGCCAGCTCTTGTTCCGCTACCAAATCTGATTCAAGGACTACTCCCAGGCCACCTGCCGCTGCGGCAATCCCCATGGAGCTGCGGTCGAACGCCAGACCATAGGATTGGGGCGCTTGCATACCGTTTGCTGCAAACCAGCCTTTCCATTGCACCGCCTGCCCATCGCTCTGGATCAAAAAATGAGAGTACAGGTCCTGTACGGAGCGCAAGGACTTGGCAACCTCAGGGCTGCAAAGTGGCGTCAGCTCTTCGATGCGCAGCGGCGTCTTTTCATGAGAGGACGGCCTGGGCTCGCCATAAACGATATCGAGGTCGAAATCGTCATTGTCGAACAGCGCGTAATCCGTGCTAGCGGAGATGCGCAGGTCGATGCCTGGGTGGTCTCTCAAGAAGCCCGCCAGGCGCGGAACTAGCCACTGGCTGGCAAAGGTAGGCGCGGTATGTAAGCGCAGGGGCAGCGCCGGTTCGTTGGTCGCGATGGCCAAACCCCGACTCATCTCTTCGAAGCCGCGTTGGACGTGATCAAGCAGCATTGCACCTTCCGCAGTCAACGCCGTGTGCCTGGTGTTGCGGACGAACAGCGTAATTTCGGCGGCGGCTTCCAGTTTTCGGATCGCATGACTCACCGCACTGGGCGAGAGGTCGAGCTCTTTTGCAGCCTCCACGAATGAGCACGTCCGGCCTGCCGCTTCGAAAACCCTCAGGGCTGATAGAGGCAACCGTTTTAACACTTTCATTGATGAATCCAGTTCATTTGTTAACGAATTAAAACCTTTTGTCGGCTCATTAGTTTTACATGAACATCAGCGGGTTACTCAATTCGATGTTTACTGATGAATCCTCTACATCAGTGACGCCGAATCGCTGGTCACCAATGGAGAACAATATGACCGAGGGTCTCAATGAGCACTTTGCCCAAATGTCGGCGCACGCCTGGCGGATCCGGCGCTTTGCGCTGCGCATGGGTGAGGTCCAGGGCCAAGGCTACGTCGGCCAGGCGCTGGGCTGGGCAGACGTCCTGGCTGTTGCCTACTGCCACGCTATGAACATTCGTCCCGATCAACCTGAATGGGAGGGGCGAGATCGCTTCTTGCTGTCCCACGGACACTACGCCATAGCCTTGTACGCCGCTTTGCTGGAGGCGGGAGTGCTTCCGGAAGAAGAGCTGGAAACCTATGGCTCCGACGATAGTCGGCTGCCGATGTCTGGCATGGCCACCTATACACCCGGCATGGAAATCTCCGGTGGCTCGCTGGGCCAGGGGCTGGCAATCGCGGTGGGTCAGGCGCTGGGATTGCGCCTAAAGGGCAACAAGGCGTTCGTGTACAACTCGATGTCCGATGGCGAGTTGGATGAAGGCGCGGTGTGGGAGGCTGCCATGTCGGCAGCTCACCACCGGTTGGGCAACCTGATCAACCTGGTGGACATCAACCGCCAGCAGGCCGACGGCCCTTCCCACGACATCCTGCAGTTCGAGCCTCTGGTCGATAAATGGGCTGCTTTCGGGTGGCACGTACAGCGCGTCGACGGCAACAACCTGCAGGAGGTGATCAATGCCTTTGATACCGCGCGGGCGGTTCCTGGCGACAAGCCGCGGGTGATCCTCTTCGACACATTGATGGGTAAAGGCGTGCCGTTCCTGGAGCAGCGTGACAAGAACCATTTCATCCGGGTCGAGCCCCAGGAATGGCAGCAAGCACTTGCAGACCTCGATGAGATCCACGCGCCAAGGAGCCACCAATGACTGCCGCTTCCCAAGCAAAGCCGAAGCTCACCACGTCGTCCATGATCGCCTCCATTGCCAGCGAGGGGCAACGCACTACATCTGCGCCGTTTGGCCACGCTTTGGTGAAAGCCGGTCAGAAAGATCCCCGGATCGTAGGCATGACGGCAGACCTCGCGAAATACACTGATCTGCACATCTTCGCCCAACGCTACCCTGAGCGCTTCCTCCAGATGGGCATGGCTGAACAGCTGCTCATGGCGGCGGCCGGGGGCATGGCGAAGGAAGGCTTCGTGCCGTTCGCCACTACCTATGCAGTGTTTGCCACGCGACGCGCCTATGACTTCATTCACCAAGTGATCGCCGAAGAAAACCTCAACGTGAAGATTTGCGCAGCGCTGCCGGGCTTGACCACCGGTTATGGTCCGAGTCACCAGGCGACCGAAGACCTCGCGATGATGCGGGCGATCCCCCAGATGATGGTCATCGACCCCTGCGATGCACTGGAAACCGAACAGTGTGTGGCGGCTATTGCAGAGCACAACGGCCCCGTGTACATGCGCCTCCCGCGCGGACGTGTTCCGCTGCTTCTCGACGAGTACGACTACAAGTTCGAACTGGGCAAGGCCAAGCTCCTGCGCGATGGCAAGGACGTGCTGATCATCGCCTCGGGCCTGATGACCATGCGTGCCCTGGAAGTGGCTGAAGAACTGGCCAAGAGCACGATTGATACGGCCGTGCTACACGTCCCCACGATCAAGCCGCTGGACGTCCAGACCATCGTCGAGCAGTGCCGACGCGACGGCCGGCTTGTGGTGATCGCGGAGAACCACACCCAGATTGGCGGTTTGGGTGAAGCCATTGCCATGGCGTTGCTGCAAGCCCGCGTGCAGCCCGAAGTGCGCCATGTGGCACTGCCTGACCAATTCCTGGACGCGGGCGCACTGCCGACCCTGCACGACCGCTACGGGATTTCCAAAGAAGTCATGGTTGCGAATATCCAGCGTTGGCTGGGTTGACCGAACGCTCAGCAACCGCGCGATGGTTGCTCACGATCGAGTGCCCGCTGCCCGGGGATCGTGAGTAGCCTCTTTGCCGGAACGTCGAGCACTCGTCCCTGGATCGTCCCAATAAATACAAGGTGATGGCGATGCATAAAGACACCCTGTTGAAAAAGAAGCGCGTTTGGATCTACGCGTTTCTCTTTACCCTGACGTTGATCAACTACGTTGACCGAGTGTCTCTTTCGGTGGCGTCCAAAGTGCTCAAGGAAGAGTTCGATATCTCACCGGTCGCGATGGGCTACCTTTTCTCATCGTTCGTCTGGCTCTACTTCCTGGCCCTGATTCCCATGGGCTACCTGGTGGGTCGTTTTGGCCCGAAAAAGGTCAACGGCTACGGGATCGGCGTCTGGTCGGTGGCAACCGCCTGCACGGCCTTGTCGACAGGGTTCATCTCGTTGCTCAGCTGTCGGCTCATCATGGGCATGGGCGAAGCCACCACTTACCCCGCCGGTGCCAGGGTCATTCGGGAATGGATGCCGCTCAAAGAGCGCGGCATGGCCACCGCAGTCTTCCATAGCGGCAGCCTTGTCGGACCCGCCATCGGCGCCATTGGGTTTGGCTGGCTGATCAGTGCGTTTGGCTGGCGAATCGCATTCGTGGTGGCTGGCGCTCTGGGCTTTATCTGGTTGGCCGCCTGGTTGAAGTGGTACAACCACCCCGCCAAGGCCCCTTGGCTGGACGATGCCGAGCGCGCAGAGATCGCTCAGGGCAGCGTCACTTCCACCAGCAGCGCTGCGCAGCCATTTTCTCTCGGGCTCAAGGGTCTGGCCCGCTCCAGCAGCATGTGGGCAATTGCTCTGTCGCACGGCTGCGCGGTATATGCCACCTATTTTTTCCTCACCTGGCTGCCGAGCTACCTACAGGCCGAGAAGGGCCTGACCGTGATGTCGAGTGGCTTCTACACCGCCATCCCCTATCTGGGTGCGGCCGTGCTCGCCATCGTCATCGGTCGTCTGAGCGACAAGGCGATGCGCCCTGGTGCCGCTGAAACCGGCCAGCGCCGCATGGTAGTCGCCAGCGTGCTGCTGGCGTCCTCGGTGATCTTCCTGGTCCCCGCGATCGACAGTACCTGGGCGATTCTCTTCGTGATCACCCTGTCGCTAGCCACCTGCGCTTCGGCGATCTCCCTGAACCTCTCGCTGGTCAACGACCTGGTGCGCTCTGAGGACGATGTCGGTACCGCCGCAGGTTTCATCACCGCGATCGGCAACCTGTTCGGTCTGTTGGCGCCCATCGTGACCGGCTACGTGGTGGCTGGATCGGGCAGTTTCGCCTTGGCGTTCGTCGTGGTCGGTGCCCTGTTGGTGATCGGCGCGATGCTCTCGATGTTCTGTACCCGTCGACCGATCGGCTTTGCCGCTCCAGGCAACCAGGCGGTGGCTTGAATTACTTGTAATGAAGGAAGCTGTAGCGTCATGAATCAACGTAGTGATGTGTCCCGCAACAACGACCAGGCGCAGCCTGGTCTCAGCAGGAAGTGGCGGTTCGCAACAGTCGTCCTGGCCTTGACTCTTGGGCTGTTTGGCATGGCTCTGTTCGGCGGTGGGGTGTGGCTGATGGGCTTGGGCGGTAGCTGGTACTACGGCCTGGCAGGTGCTGGTTGTGTGCTAACCGCCGCCTTGCTCTGGCGGCAGCGACGCAGCGCCATCCACCTGTTCGCGGTGATATGGGGGCTGACAGTGATCTGGGCCCTGTGGGAAGTCGGCCTCAATTGGTGGGGGCTAGTGCCTCGGCTGGTGGCCATGACTGTGATCCTGCTTTTGATCCTGACTCTGTCGCCGGCGCTGCGCCGCGCCACCCGCACTGCTGTGTAACGAGGTTCGTCATGTTTACTACCGTCAAACGTGGGGGCGCGCTTGCTCTCGCCATTTCTTGCGCCGTGCAGGTGCAATTCGCTCAGGCTGAGGGTGTTCCGCAAGTTGGCAGTGACTGGCCATTCTACGGTGGCGATCACAACGCCCAGCGCTTCAGCCCACTCAAGCAGATCACGCCAGCAAACGTCGAGCGCCTTGAGCGTGCTTTTGTCTACCACACCCGAGATCTGCCAAACCCCGGCAGCCGCTATTCACCGGAAACCACGCCAATCAAGGTGGGCAACGACCTGCTGATGTGTTCGGCTAAGAACATCATGATCTCGATCGATGCTGCCAGCGGTAAAGAAAACTGGCGTCATGACCCGGGAGTAGCGGACCAGGCCATTCCCCATGCCGCAGCTTGCCGTGGGGTGGCGGTCTACACCGCTCCACAACTGCCGGAAACTGCCCAATGCCGCAGCCGTGTGGTGGAAGCCACGCTGGATGCAAGGCTGATCGCCGTTGACCTGCACACCGGGGAACCATGCCAAGACTTCGGTCAGAACGGTTCGGTCGATCTCTGGGAAGGCTTGGGCAAGAAGGTCCCTGGCTGGTATGCCGTCACAGCGCCGCCCGCGATCGTCAATGGCGTTGTCGTGACCGGCGCGCAGATCCGCGACGGCCAGGACGAAGATGCACCATCGGGGGTGATTCGCGGCTTTGACGCTGTCACCGGAAAAATGTCGTGGGCTTGGGATCTGGGTAACCAGGACAATGTCCATGGCCCTGCCGAGGGCAGCACCTACACTCGCGGCACACCGAACATGTGGACAGCAGCGGTGGGTGACGAAAAGCTCGGCTACGTCTATCTGCCGATCAGCAACTCGTCTATCGACTATTACGGCTCTAACCGTAGCGAAGCGGAGAACAAATACTCCGACTCGTTGGTCGCGGTCGACGTCAAAACGGGCAAGGATGTTTGGCACTTCCAGGCCATTCGTCACGACGTCTGGGATTACGACCTGGGCAGCCAGCCGACCATGCTCGACTTCCCAGGGAAGGACGGAAAGCCGGTGCCAGCGGTGCTGTTGCCAACCAAGCAGGGTGACATCTACATCCTCAACCGCGCTACGGGTGAACCTTTGACTCCGATTGGCGAGGTCAAGGCGCCCAAGGGCGGTTCGGTCGAGCCCAAATACCTGTCCGACACCCAGCCGACTTCCGAGTGGCACACCCTGCGCAAGGCGCCCAAGACCGAAGCTGACATGTGGGGCTTCTCGCCGCTGGACCAGCTGATGTGCCGCATCCAGTTCCGTCAGGCTAACTACGAGGGCTACCTGACGCCGCCTTCGGTAGATCGTCCTTGGATTCAGTACCCGGGCTACAACGGTGGCTCGGACTGGGGCTCGGTTGCGATTGACCCGGTGCGCCGACTGATCATCGCCAACTACAACGATATCCCGAACCTCAACCAGCTGATCCCGCGGGATAAGGCTGAGCAGATGGGGCTCAAGCCAATCTACGCGCCAAAGCCTGACGAGACTTCACTCAACAAGGCCGGTAGCAAGTCGGGCAAGGGTGAAGGGGGCGCTTCTGTCTATCCACAGGTCAACGCTCCCTATGCAATCAGCGTGAATGCGGGTTGGCGGAACTGGGGTACCGGTGTGCCGTGCTCGGCCCCTCCCTACGGTGGCATTCGCGCAGTAAGCCTGGACACCGGCAAGACCGTCTGGGATGAGCCGCTGGGCACCGCGCGTCGCAATGGCCCGTTCGGCATTCCTTCGCACCTGCCGCTCAACATCGGCCTGCCTAACAACGGCGGCACCGTGGTCACCGCTGGCGGCTTGACCTTCGTCGGCGCGGCCACCGACAACCTGTTCCGAGCGATCGACACCGCCACCGGTGAGGTGCTGTGGGAGGACGTTCTGGACGTCGGTGCTCAGGCCAACCCGATTTCCTACGAGGTGAACGGCGAGCAGTACGTGCTCGTGTCGGCCTCCGGCCATGCCTTCATGGAAACCGGAACCAGCGACGAAATCATTGCGTACAAGCTGCGCAAGTAATCCGGGCGACGGGGCACGCCGTGCCCCGTCGCAGCAACAACTGCTAGAGGAGATGGACCATGGACTTGGGCTTGAAGGATAAACGCGTGCTGGTCAGCGGTGCATCGCGAGGCATTGGGCGAGCGATCGTTGAGCTTTTTCTTCAGGAAGGTGCGCAAGTAGCATTCTGCGCGCGCGGTACAGTGGGTGTTGAACGCGCTGGCGCTGAATTCGGCCCGCGGGCGTTCGGCACGGCCGTGGATGTCACCCAGCCTGAGCAGGTGGCGGCGTGGGTTACCTCGGCTGCCGAGCAGATGGGTGGGTTGGATATCGTGGTGCCTAACGTCAGTGCATTGGCCGGCGGCGATGATCTTGGTACCTGGCGCCGTGCATTCGACACCGACCTGCTGGGCAGTGCCGCCATGGTCAAGGCCGCCCTGCCGGCATTGCGCCAATCGGCAGCTGCCTCGGTAGTGCTGATCTCCAGCGTCTCCGGGCGCGAAGTCGATATGTTCGCCGAGCCCTACGGCATCCTGAAGGCTGCCTTGCTGCATTACGGCAAAACCTTGTCGGCACGGCATGCGAGCGAAGGGATCCGGGTCAATTCCGTTTCCCCTGGCAATGTGTACTTCGCAGATGGCGTGTGGGGCGACATCGAGCGCGATCAGCCGGAAACCTTCGCGACTTGCCTGGCCGAAAATCCAATGGGTCGCATGGCCACGCCAGAAGAGGTGGCGAAGGCAGTCGTGTTTCTCGCCAGCCCGGCCGCCAGCTTTACAACCGGTACGAACCTGCTTGTGGACGGTGGTCTCACACGGTCGGTGCAATTCTGAGCCAAACGGCCTCAATGCTATTCAACGTGGAGGAGCGTGATGAAACTCTATATCTACGAACACTGCCCGTTTTGCACGCGGGCGCGGATGATCTTTGGCCTCAAAGGCCTTCCCGTTGATCTACAGGTCATCATGGAGGGTGACGCCGAGACACCTAAGCGACTGATCGGGAAGAAGGCGGTCCCTATCTTGGAAAAGGATGACGGGACCCATATGGGCGAGAGTCTGGACATCGTGCGCTATGTCGATGCCATTGGCACACCGATACTCGTCGCTCCCCAAAGCGAGGCATTGGACGCTTGGGTTAAAGAGGTCTGGCCGACCGCGCTCAAGCTCTTCATCCCCCGCTTCGTCGAAGGTGACTTCGCAGAAGTTGCCACGCTGGCTGCACGACAAGCCTACCGGCTGCGTGAGGAGCATGCCTTTGGAAATTTGGATGAATTGCGAAACATCACTCCAATGTTGGAGGGGCAAATCGAGCCCATGCTGGAGGCTTTGGTGCCGTTGTTGGACACCAGAAAGGTCATCGGGATCAACGACATCACGCTTTGGCCGGTGCTGCGCTCGCTGTCCATCGTTCGTGCCGTCACTTTCCCTGACGCGGTGCGTGCTTACATGGACCGCCTTAGCCAAGAATGCGGTGTGCCTTTGCTGTTCGAGCAGAGCCGGTGATCGAACCAATCCGGCGGTTTCGTAGCCTGCAGTTGGCAAATCACCATGCTGACGCGCTGATGATATGTGCCTGCGCATTGGGTTTTGCTCACTCGGCAGCTGCTAGTCTCACTGTTGAAGGTGTCTACTCACCATGTCTTACAGCCAAAGCACTACGACCAATACCGTCGAGAAGTTGGAGTTGACCGCCGCCTGCGGGACAATGATGTTTTTATACATTCAGCAAAACGTGGTGCGTGTTCATGATCGCCAATTTCAGCTGAAGCCAACGCCATGCCGGCTCCTGGCGCTTCTGATTCGGTACGGGGAACAGGTGGTGAATCGCCAAACCATACTGACGGAGGTTTGGGGATATGATTTTAACCCGGGTACCAAAATCATAGACGTCCAGATCTGCTACTTGCGAAAAGCCCTTGCGGCCGTGCATGCACCGTTCGAAATCAAAACGCATCGTGGCAGGGGGATTAGCCTACGCTCGCTGAACAACGTCAGCGCTGGTCACAGATGTCGGCAGTTGCGCTGGTCTCTGTCCAGTGCGTTTGTAGGAGGCGCAGGCCATTCAATAGGATGAACGATGTGGCCCTCGCTCAAACGGCTCTCAATGCCGCGCCGTTGTTGACTGCGACAGATTTAATTCTCTACACCATCAGCCTGAAATCGCTTTTTGAGCATTCGCGACAGTTTTACACTTTCTCCAATCGAGGCTGCAAGGCCCGGAATTTGGTCTTTCAGTGCGACAGTTTTAATTATCTAACTCCAGCCCAGCATGGATGGCCGTGTCCCATCGCAATCGTTGGCGACGGTGGATGGCCGATCCTCACCGCAAGGATGGATGGTGCACCAGTAGTAGCCGGGATAGAACTGGCCCAAGAAAAGGCAAGACAGCGGCAATCTTCAGGCGCTCTGAATCGCCCCGGGTTTCCTAGACACTCTCCAAGCTCAGGAAATAGCGTTTCTCATACTCTACTGGAGCAGCACTTGAGTTCAGCGCGTAGCTTGCGAAGTTCAGTGTGCTGATCGTCATCTTGCTGACGCTGCTCTTGGGGCTTGCTGTAGACCTTGATCCAGGCGTAGAGTCTGTGCACAGACATGCCCAGGCGCTGGGCGACATCGGCCACAGGTTTGCCTTTTTCGGTCACTTGCTTGACCGCTTCGATCTTGAATTCTTCGGGGTATCGCTGACGACTCATGGCACCTCGTATTTGGGCCTCACTATGAGGCTTGGAGGTGTCTAGGAAACCAGGGGCGATTCAAGCTCACAATTCTCGTAACCCGACCACTGCTGTGATCCGCGACGCGATCCACGTTTGTCCGCAAATCCGTGCCACGCCGCTTTCAGCACAAAAACTGAGGTCAAAGATCCAGAGTCCAGTTACTGATGCGAAGAAGGACCACACTACTCGGGATCCTGAAATTCAAGGTGGTGTTTCAGATGACTGCTGCTCTTAAACAGCTTTCAACGGCGGCGTAACGGTATTCACTCGGTGAAAATCGGCCTGCCCGACCGAATAACAACAGGGCTGTAATGCACTCCGTGTACGCTAGAGCTTCCTTCTGGACGAAGCGCTCGTACAGGGCGCGTTGAGATTGAGGCACTTTAGCGCGATTTTCTAAGCACTGTTTAACAAGTGGACTAAGCATGGACCCACGAACATCGTACCTGGCGTCAACCGCCTTTAGTACTGTTGTCCAGCATGAATAGAAGATTGGAGGTAGATGGCCAGAAGGCTGTAAGTCTATGTTATCGATCATACCTATTTTATGCTTAGATGTTAAAGATAATGAGATTGCTTTGATTTGATATCATGATATTTACCCTGCAGTCAGCAATAAACTCCATGATCGATCCGGTACAAGAAATCTAGCAAATGTAAGAAGCCATCGGTGGTCGACGCAACGCAGCGAGGCACACGACGTCCAAGCCCCCAGGCTTCTTGAACGAGCCATTGATGAGCGAGGTTTGAGTTTCCTAGAACGAGTCCGGCAAGATGGCTTACGCTAGAAACTCTTAGCATGAAACAACGTTGCTCCTGACTCAAACAGCCATGAATCCGGGGCTTATCCATCCTCAGATAAGTTAGCCTAATCACTCGGATTTACCACCCACGGACTACATGCGAAAAATATATAGCTGCGTACTTGATCATCCGTTAGTAGATAGACAGAATTTCTGTTCGGAACCCCGTGGAAAGTTCCATTCGGAATATGCTTTCTTCTGACAATGCCCCCTGAGTTACTTCATCTGAAGCTGCGGAGGTCTTGAGCACCTGAATATCAAGCAGGCAATTGACTGGCTGCTCCACAGAATCCTCATGGACAGTGGAACCCGCGGCATCAAAACGGAGAAGCTGCGCATAATCCAATACAGCCAGGTCATCCGGTAAGTCTTCAGCCACTCGCTGTGAGAACTGGACTAAAGAAGGCTCCGCAAGAACGTAGAGCCACGCCTCATTATCCTTGTTTCCTGTTCGCCTCAGCACTCTGCCCAGAACTTGGCGATAATGAAGTTCGGTTCGAATGCGGCTCAGGTAGCAGCACACCTGCAAGCGAGGAATATCTGTGCCTTCGCTGATCATACCGACCGCGACAATCCACTTACCTTTCCCACTTCTAAAGTCATCTATTAGCTCGTGTGCTCCCGGAGTGCGCGTAGTGACTACTAAGCAATCCTCGCCGCGTGATTTAAGTATCCGGGCGACCTGGTTGGCATGCCTAATGTTTGTGGAGACTACCAGTCCACCCGCATCGGGAATCCTGCAACGCACCTCATCCAATCGGCTACGCCCAAGATCAATGACCTTCTCGACCATGTCGCGATGGGTGAGCAAGTCCTCAAATGATACTGGGGACTCATTCAATAGTTGAGCGATGCTTGGATAAACTGTCACGATCGGCGAGTCGTCAACTAGCTCGGTGAGTTTCACCGCGCCATTATCGATGACCACTATTCTTGGAGATCGGCAGACGTTGTCTGCGACTGCTTCCTTCAGACCGTATCGAAAATCACAAACGAGGCGGCCTTCAGGGTCGGAATATCGAGCCAAAGCAATCGCTTTGTCATCAGAGCGCCAAGGAGTTCCGGAGAGGGCGAGAGTGAAAGCCGCCTGGTCCTGCAACCGTTGAAGGATGATCTGGCCCCAAGAATTGCTTAAAAGCGGATCATGCCCAGCGCAATGGTGGATCTCGTCGAATACTGCAAAAACACGATAGTCATCGAGCAGCTGCCAAAAAGAGGCTGACTGATGACCCATTGCTTGATAGGTATTTGCGACCCCCACCGACCCCAAGCGGCCGTCAAACGGTCGACCCATTACGTGAGCGAATGTCTGCTCCAATCCTGCAACCACTTGGCAAGATGGGGCAAAGCAAAGAACAAGATCAATAGCCTCGGCGTCCAATAACCGCTTCGCGACTTCTGCAGCCATCCGGCTTTTGCCAGAGCCAGGTGTAGCTTGACAAAAAAAATGTGATGAGTGCCGATACCGCTCCAGCGCTGCAGCAACGCAAGCGCTTTGCCATACACGCAGATCCTTCATACGGTGACCAGCAGCTTCAACGTTTTTTCGATTGCACGAAGGTGTCCCAAAAGCTTCGAGCTGCGATCTCGCGCGTCAATGTAGTCATCTTCAACTCGGACCTTTAGTGCCGGCATCTCAGTAAAAAGCTGTTTATAGCGCTCGGCCTCGCCTAGAGCTGTGAGCATGTCCAGGCGGATTTCCTTCGCCAGTGACTCAAGCCTTTGCGTAGGGCAATCGTTGTGCCGCTGGTGTAACTGCGTTTTGGGGGGGATCACGCTTGGGGTGTCACTCTGTTCATTTGGGAAACGATGATCAACCAGTAAGAGGGTGATGGTTTCAGGCATCTCCATCACATGAAAAATCTGGTCGCGCTTACGCCTGATCGGATCGTGCTTGACCCATCCCACGCGTTTGAGGCGTTGGACTTGGTCGTAGATATATCGCCACAGCTCAACGTCGTTAATCTGGACGTCCAAGAGGCTGGCATAGCCAAGCCTCATCGAGCGGATCGAAAATTGCTCGAAATCGCCATCCTTGAGCAGCTTGAAGACATGCCTGTCTAGCTTAAATGTCGCAGGTTTCATGCAGGCACCCATAAAGCCGAATCGGGCGAAATGCGGATTATAATCCGTCGCTTGCTGTCAGGTAAACGACCGATAGTGCCGCCTTGGTCAATCGAGGCGGTTATGCAAGGGCTGGCAAAGGATCTCGGACAGAAAATCCGTGAGAGGAGGATATTGATCGGGTTGTCTCAGGACGCTCTCGCATTCGCCTGTGCGATAGATCGTAGCTATATGGGAAGGATCGAGAGAGGTGAGGTCAACCTCACCGTTGAAAAGCTTTACAAAATAGCCGTCCAACTCAAGTGCCAACCTCATACTCTAATGCCGCGTTTGCCCTGCTAAGCAGCTGATTGATGTAGTGACTCAGTTCTAGGATCGCTCAGTTAAGTGCACATTCACAATGCTGAGCCGGCTAAATTATTGACCCGCAACGCTAGGAGCTTTCTTTCATGCTTTGGCTACTCGCCGTCTAAAAGCTTTGGAGGCGAGTAGTACGCTCTGTTGAGCTTCCAACGTCATACGACTGTTACTCCTGTAGCTTCAATGTCGAAACCGATTGAAAGGTCATCAACTGTTCTTTGACTGATTGCAACTCAAAGGTTAGCTCAATCACCCTCCGTTGTGCACTAATCAGCTGTGATTGGGCAACGTCTCGCTGCGCTATCACTTCTTCCAGGCGCTTCTTCATATCGGCCCGCAGGCCTCGTTGCCGGAGAAGCTCTTTCCTCTTGGAAGGGCGATCCTGCATGTTGATTTCAATGTAAGCCTGAATTTCTCGGATTAAGGACGGAAACCTGGACTTTCGCAGTGCGCTAGGATCGCATTCAGCTTCCCTGGCTACGTTGTTCTGCGATACAACGCTACCAGGATTTAAAACATTAGGCTTATTGGCCTTCAGGCGTTCAAACGCTAGTCGAAAGCGTTGTTCGGCGGTTAGGCATTCAGCTTCTGACGACATTCAGATAATTCTCCAAGCCTTTGCGCTCAGCCAATAGCGCCCTATGACGGGGGCTATTGACGGCAGCAATTGCCAGTTCTTGATCGATTAACCGCAGCTCCGCTTCGATGTTTTGAGCCTTGTCGCGGTCGTAAAGTACGTCAGCACACGGTGCGTTTCCGTCGCCGCCAGTGCAACGTGAAATCGATTCGATTCCCCCATAAGGGCAAGTGCCTCGGTGGGTGCAAGCACCGACGCGCATTTCTCGGAAAAAAATTTGACCACGACGCCCAGCAGCGGCTAGCGCACTGGCATCTTTGTCGCTGACCAAATTGACCAAGACCGTCTGCTTTCGCTCATTTCCAATTGGAGACACAAACCGATCTCCAACAGCAGCTAGTATTTTATTTGCCATAGCATCATACATAGCTCCAACGATCATGGCCTCAACCTCTTCGTTGAGCAGTAGCTTTGTGTAGCCGCGACCGTAATACAATGGCATCAGTCTTGATGCGTGCTTCATCTGAAACTGCAGGCTCGAATCAGAGAGCAAGCCACTGGCGAACATATTCACCGCACCAGTACGTCGTAACTGGTGCCAAGCTAAAGGCCAGGCGCGTCCTACAGAAAAAATCTCGCTTAGGTTTGGTGTCAGCGTCTTGGCGATTCGTAAGTCTGCTTCAGTTATTCGAAGTATGTTCTCGTCGAACAGCCGCTCGAAACGCTTTTGAAGTGCACTAAATGAAAGGACGTGTATTCGTACAGAGTATGGTTTGGATCTGCTATTGCTGCTAGACGTACTCCACGGTTCGGTTGCTTTGCCAAAGAGATAGGGGTTCTTAATGTCCGCGTCTGTTGGGCGTGAGTATGGATCAGCCGCTGTACATCTCATTCGAAGGTGGGCGATGGAGCTCATTGCTTTCACTGCTACTTCAACGCTTGGGGTTGTAGGCCACCTAGCATCGCTGTCCGCGTCTGTTTTAGTAGTTTCGCCGCAAATTATTGGTATTCGACCAAGTTTCTCGTCCAGCTCCCAAATCAAGCAGTCTGCACGTAAAGATGACGCTTCGGTAGTGCGCTGAAGGGTGAAATTTGTAATGTAGGCAAGTCCAGCATTCTGGACCAGAGACATATAGGCGGATAAGTTTCTAATTTCCATGCCAGTGGAGGGGATGGAAACCCATTTCTCAATTAGCTCTGCAATTCCGAATCGCTCGGCAGTTAAAGAAAAGCGGCCATGATACACGTATCCTGCCTTAGAGCCTCTCCCAGGGCGCTCTGGTGACCAAAACGGCAAAGTATTGCTTCTGCGCTCCGTAAAAGCGGCTTCCAGAGAGCCCGAATTTTTAGCATAGGCGTCAACACAGAAGTGAAAACAATCTTCGATTTCTCTCTGATGAGCAAGATAATCGTCTAGGCATGCTTTCAGCCGTTCAACCTGATAAGTCCAAATGCGGGGCGGAATGTACGCTGTTTGCTCGGTTTCGAATTTTGGACTTGTAGCCGCGAGCCGCTTAATCCCTTCTGGGTCTACGAGGTAAAAACCCAGGTGTTCCCGAGCGTCCCACAGCCGATGAAGTTCTAGTATGGTTGATTTATGCTCGCTTGGTGGAATGATACCAGGAAACTGCTCGAACACCTTAGGAAAGCGCATTAACTCAGTCGCTACAATGCGATTGTCACTACATAGCGAGATTAAGCGACGTATTGCCAGGAACACTCCCTTCAGTCCGTTTGCTGAGCGGCAGGACTTCACTCCCCACATGCGCCACGTGGTTATCACACGAAGCAAGTCTGCGTTAGCTACGTCTAATTTCTTGGCTCTACGATTTTTGAGGTCGTCGCCAAAATCTAGAATCATCGATTTCCCAGCCCACGGAGATATATCCCAAACGGAATCACCCCAACGTGAAAGAATTTTCCCGTCGCGATCTTCGCTGACAACCCACTCCCGTGGTGGTGGCCAGCTAGGAGGGCGAAAAGACCGATTATTCGGAGTCAGCCAGTCGCAGCTGGATCCGAAAATTTCGAGCGAGACTTTCAAAAGGTGTCCTCCACAACCATAATTCTTCTTGTCCACTCTGGATGATAAAATCCTTCTTCGACGCGAGCTAATACTTCTTCTAGCCAAGCCTTGCGCTTTTTGTTGGATTCGCCGAGCCAGCAAAGCTTTTCCGATATTCGGTCAATAACAAGTTGTGCAGGATGAACTTCTTTTTCGTGCCGCGGAGGTGTCCATTTTGAGACCTCTATGATTTTCAGATGTCGAAAAGAGGCTAATGACCAAAGATAGTCGATCGTATCGATGTCGCGGTGATGTTCACACCACATGCAACCTGACGGTCTGATGCAATCTGGTGTTGGAGCATCTTTGGGCGCGGACTCCAACTGAACTGATATACCGTCGCATAGACCGGGGCCAGCAGGCGTTGTGCAAATAACTGTTGGATCGTGCTCAGACCAAAACCGAATGATTTCGCCCATTGCTCGTTGCTGACTAGGGCGTTCGTAGGTGGTAAGTAGAGTTTTTTTATGGTGTTGCGCCATTGATGCTGTCAGGTCTGCATCACCAGAGCGGCGAAGAAGCCAATTTACGCGAGTATTTCGTAAACTCTGAGGCGGGACGAAGTTGAGCCCTATTTTTTTGCAGGCGGCTCTGAGATAAAATTGCGGGTGCTTTTGGAGGGCTCGGCCACCACTTCGAATGAAGGGAAAAATGGAATCTGAGCCAGGAAATAGCAGCCGACGCCAATCGAGGTACCTTTCAAAATGAGGCTTGTACTCTTTAAAGACTTCGAAAAGTACTTCGCCATGTCGTCGTGCCTTTCTGTCTCTTACTTGATAGCCATCGAGATGGCTAGAGTAAGTGAATTGGCGTAGCTTTAATTTGTGCGCCTGGGTGAAGTTTATGCCGGTCTGCGCAATGAACATCAGCAGCTCTGCTTCAATTCTTCGATTGGCTATTGGGTAGCGAGTACGAAGAGTACCATCCGCTTCCCAGGCCCGAAAATACTTAAGAGCAATTTCTCGGTCGGGAGTGGGTGGGCCATAATTGTAAGCCTCCAAATGCCGTTCAGCAAATGCTGGGTTGTTAAAGCCCGACCATTCAACCAACTCGTTTCCGTAGCGGAGGGGTATGCGAATGGGAAGAGGAGATTTCAAAACTACTTCAGCCGATAGCGAATCGCAGATGTCCTGCAGAAACTGCCCAAACGCAAAGGTATCTTCGAGGTTCTGCTTTTCGGCATTGACACCCAATGCTGTTTTTCGCTGTTTTGGCAGGCGTAAGCGGCTCATTGAAAATAGCGGTATCTTTCGATCTAAGACAGCGTCAAGTACATTGCCCGCACCTACGCCTATTGTGTAGGCGGAGACTTGACTCATATCCTTGATTATCTGGTGCCTATGTACCAGTGAGTCTGTCCAATCTAAATAGATTTGCTGAATCGACTCAGTTACGAGTGAGTGTCCTTTGTCCTCAGCCCAAATGAACATATTCCTAATATAACGAATTTCGTTCTGCGCAGTATATGCACTTCCACCGGCTATCAGTTTGGCATTGATTGCCTCGTGTATCTTTTCTACGAGATCAAACCGTTCGCGTAGAGGCTGCCCAAGTGCTCCATTTGCTATCATGCGGGTTACTTGCCAGGTCGTGGCTTTTGCCCCGCCGTAGTACAGCAGATAAGTGAGGTCCCATGGGGTTTCGCGAGTGCCTATAATGACGTCCGGAAACGACAAATTTGGTAATTGAATAGTTTCATGCATTGAAGTCGTCCCAGCTTCGGCTCCGGAGACCAGTAAACGCTTCGTGAAAAGCTTGTGCTACCTCTTCTTTGCCCTTTGTACTTTCAAGAAACTTTACATATTTGAACGTCGTCGATTCGTGTTTGTGAAGCATCGCGCTCTTAACAAACTCAATTGCAGCCGCAGTCGTTGTAACACTGAGGGCCAATTTCATCAGCCATGTTCCGTAGGTGGCTCGGGTCTGATGGAACTTGAAGCGAGCTATAAACTGCAAATTTGCGCGCCGGGCCTTATTTCGCAAGCCCGTCATTAATGTGCCTATTGTACTATTGCTATACGGTTTTCCCCGTGAAGTTAGGAAGAGCACCGACCGGTAAGGACTAGAGGCTTTCGCTTCTCTCTTAAGCCGCGCTGTTGAATATGCGTAGCGCTTCAGTTCATCGAGAAGGATCTTTGGGAAAGTAAGATAACCCTCTACATTGAACTTGGTAGAAACTTGTGTCCCGGGCCCAACCTTGATCAAGAAAAGGCCATCAATGAAAGGGTCGGGCTGGGCCTGCTCCAAATTTTCAATTCGCAGCGTGGAGATAGTACGAAGACGTGCGCCGGTAAAGCAGCCGATGGTAAGCATCAGATGGAGTTCTTCGGTCTCCTCATTTGCTGTGAACTCAAGGAGCTCCGTCATATGCGTATCGCTTAGGGGGAGCAGACCATCTTCTAGGCGGTCCCCTGGCGCTCGGCGATTTGGGATAGCGAGATCCGTCGACATGCGGGTGAGCGCACGTCTGAAACCGTGTGTGTCGTGGTAACGAATTAAGATGGGGCGTTCACGCCACATCGGCGTGTTCGTACTGATAAAATCGTGTTCAGCCGCGAATCGATAAAACTGTACGACCGCATTCATGCGTGCTCGCGCAGTGCTTGACGCTAGGGTCCCTGTTTCAATTTGGTGAATTAAATGGCCACGGAAGCGAACAACAGCGCGTTCAGACCTGCGAAGGGGAAAGTGCCGCCAATCAAGCTCGTTTTTCTCAAGGAAGCACGCATATGACCGCAAGTGCTTCATCAAGCTTTTCACGGTCTCAATGTCGCGGTTGTGATTGGTAAGCGTCTCTAGCGCCCAAAGGTTCACTTCGGCCCAGCTTGGTCCGCTCTCCCAAAAGATTTGCGGTAGACGCGGGATGCTTCGCGCGAGCCTATCGTGCTCCCACTCAAACTCATCACCTACGTGGGCTTCGCGCCAAGGCTTGAAGTCCACGTGCTCTAGATATGCCATTGACACCCCCATCTCGCGGTTGAGCAAAGGCAATTGCAGCCCTAGCCCTGCGTGAGCAAATCACAACCTCAATGCATGTCCATAGGCTGGCACACAAAGGGTGGATGTCAATGGGGTCGTACTAGACGTTAAAGCGGAAGTGCATTACGTCGCCGTCCTTGACGATGTAGTCCTTGCCTTCCAGGCGCCATTTACCGGCTTCCTTGGTGCCTGCTTCGCCCTTGTACTGGATGAAGTCGTTGTAGGCGATCACTTCGGCGCGGATGAAGCCTTTCTCGAAGTCGGTGTGGATCACGCCGGCGGCTTGCGGTGCGGTGGCACCGACGCGGACGGTCCAGGCGCGGACTTCTTCGACACCGGCGGTGAAGTAGGTCTGCAGGTGCAGCATTTCGTAGCCGGCACGGATCACGCGGTTCAGGCCAGGCTCTTCCAGGCCCAGGGCCTCGAGGAACATGTCTTTCTCTTCGCCGTCATCCAGCTCGGCGATTTCCGCTTCGATCTTGTTGCAGACCGGAACAACCATCGCGCCTTCTTCTTCGGCGATGGCCTTGACCACGTCCAGATGCGGGTTGTTCTCGAAACCGTCTTCAGCGACGTTGGCGATGTACATGACCGGCTTGGTGGTCAGCAGGTGGAAGCCCTTGATGATCGCCTTTTCGTCGGCGCTCATGTTCTTCATCAGGCTGCGCGCAGGCTTGCCTTCGCTGAAGTGCGGGATCAGTTGTTCCAGCAGAGCCTTCTGGGCCACTGCATCCTTGTCACCGCCCTTGGCGTTGCGCGCGACTTTCTGCAGTTGCTTCTCGCAGCTGTCGAGGTCGGCGAAGATCAGTTCCAGGTCGATGATTTCGATGTCGCGCTTCGGGTCGACGCTGTTGGAAACGTGGATCACGTTATCGTCTTCGAAGCAGCGCACGACGTGGGCGATCGCGTCGGTTTCGCGGATGTTGGCCAGGAACTTGTTGCCCAGACCTTCACCTTTCGACGCGCCGGCAACCAGGCCCGCGATGTCGACGAATTCCATGGTGGTCGGCAGGATGCGCTTCGGATTGACGATGGCCGCCAGAGCGTCCAGACGCGGATCCGGCATCGGCACAATGCCGCTGTTCGGCTCGATGGTGCAGAAGGGGAAGTTCTCGGCCGCGATCCCGGATTTGGTCAGGGCGTTGAACAGGGTGGACTTGCCGACGTTAGGCAGGCCGACGATGCCGCAATTGAATCCCATGGTGTTTCCCCTCGGATTAGAGTCAGGCCTTCTGGCTGTGCAGGTTTTTCATCGCGCGGTTCCATTCACCGGCGAGGATATCCGGCAGCACGCCGAGGGCAAAGTCGATGCTGGCATCGAGTTTTTCCTGTTCGGCGCGTGGCGCACGACCCAGGACGAAATTTGAAACCATACTGGCGACGCCCGGGTGGCCGATGCCAAGCCGCAGGCGGTGGAACGTATTCTGATTGCCCAATTGCGCAATGATGTCGCGCAACCCGTTGTGACCGCCATGGCCGCCGCCGACTTTGAGTTTGGCGACGCCCGGAGGCAGATCGAGTTCGTCGTGTGCCACCAGGATCTCTTCAGGCTTGATGCGGAAGAAACCGGCGAGTGCCGCCACGGCCTGGCCGCTGCGGTTCATGTAGGTGGTGGGAATCAGCAGACGAACATCCTGACCCTGATGCGAAAAACGCCCGGTCAGGCCGAAATACTTGCGATCGGCCACGAGATTCACATTCTGTGCGTGGGCGATGCGCTCAACAAAAAGGGCCCCTGCGTTATGCCGGGTCTGCTCGTATTCAGCGCCTGGATTTCCCAGGCCAACGATCAGTTTGATGGCAGTCACGATAGGGGCCCTTCCTTTGAGTGGTGGATAACATCGCCGCGATCAGGGAAGGCGGCGAAAGTGGACGAAAAATGCTCATTTACCATGGATGTAAACTCCGCGTTCCCGCCCGCTTTCTCGCTACGTTCCAGTCCGCGATGTTACCTGCTCACTCAGGCATGACAGAGTGAATTACTCTGCTGCGCCTTCTTCGGTAGCTTCTGGAGCAACACGTGGAGCGTGGACGTTGGCAACAGCCTTGTCATCGCCGTGTGCCAGAGCAACGAACTCAACGCCTTTAGGAGCCTTGATGTCCGACAGGTGAACGATGGTGCCGATTTCAGCGTTAGCCAGGTCGACTTCGATGAACTCAGGCAGATCTTTCGGCAGGCAGGAAACTTCGATCTCGGCAACAACGTGCGAGATTTCGCCGCCTTTCTTCACTGGAGCAGCTTCGTTGATGAAGTGCACAGGAACGATAGCGGTCAGTTTCTGGCCAGCTACAACGCGTACGAAGTCAGCGTGCATCACGTGGCCTTTGGCCGGGTGACGTTGCAGAGCCTTGATGATCACGTTCTGCTTGGTGCCACCAACGTTCAGTTCGATAACGTGGCTGTAGGCAGCTTCGTTTTCGAGCAGTTTGGCAACTTCTTTAGCCAGCATGCTGATGGATTCAGGGGCTTTGTCGCCACCGTAAACAACAGCTGGAACCAGGGCAGCGAGACGACGCAGGCGGCGGCTCGCACCTTTCCCCAGGTCGGAACGCAGTTCAGCATTCAAAGTAAAATCGTTCATTTTGTATCTCCAAAATAGCCATCACCGAGTGGCGTTTGCGACCAGCGCCGAACACGGTATGGGCAAAAAAGCCCCGCCCCGGCAGAAATNCGGGGCGGGGCGCTTTTCGTCAACGAGACATTTCGAGAAGGGCAGGGCCCTTAACGGAACATCGCGCTGATCGATTCTTCATTGCTGATGCGGCGAACCGCTTCGGCAACAACCGGTGCGATATCCAGTTGACGGATACGTGCACAGGCTTGTGCTGCAGCGGACAGCGGGATGGTGTTAGTGACCACCAGCTCGTCCAACACGGAATTTTCGATATTCTCGATGGCCCGACCCGACAGCACAGGGTGTGTGCAGTAGGCAAAGACCTTGGCTGCGCCATGCTCTTTCAGGGCCTTGGCCGCGTGGCACAGAGTGCCGGCGGTATCGACCATGTCATCGACCAGGATGCAGGTACGCCCTTCGACATCACCGATGATATGCATCACTTCAGAGTGATTGGCTTTTTCACGGCGTTTGTCGATGATCCCGAGATCCACGCCCAGGGATTTGGCAACGGCACGTGCACGCACGACGCCACCAATGTCCGGGGACACGATCATCAGGTTCTCGAAGCGCTGATCTTCGATGTCATCCACCAGAACCGGGGAGCCGTAGATGTTATCTACCGGAATATCGAAGAAGCCCTGAATCTGGTCAGCATGCAGATCAACCGTGAGAACACGGTCGATGCCGACTACGGTGAGCATGTCAGCAACGACTTTCGCGCTGATAGCCACACGTGCGGAACGCGGACGGCGATCCTGACGGGCATAACCAAAATAAGGAATAACAGCAGTGATACGAGTAGCCGAGGAGCGGCGGAAGGCATCAGCCATCACTACCAGTTCCATCAGGTTATCGTTGGTCGGAGCGCAAGTCGGCTGAATAATGAAGACGTCTTTACCGCGAACGTTTTCATTGATCTCGGCTGTAATTTCGCCGTCGGAGAATTTACCGACAGAGATGTCACCGAGAGGGATATGCAGCTGACGTACGACACGCCGAGCCAGATCGGGGTTAGCGTTCCCCGTAAAGACCATCATCTTGGACACGCGCAGTACCTGAAGGCTGAGGGTATACCTGGATGAGTATAGGAAAATGGCAGGGGCGGCTGGATTCGAACCAACGCATGGCAGGATCAAAACCTGCTGCCTTACCGCTTGGCGACGCCCCTGTATCTGTTGCTTGCAAGTGCCGGGCACTTGATTCCTTTAGAGCAGACTTTGCAGCTTGCGATGCAACATCGAAACGTTGCTTCCTTTTGCTACAAACCCTGTAAGGGTCTCTGTCAGAAGGGCCGAGACTTTATCAGCTTCAGCTTTGCTTGGGAAGCCCCCAAACACACAACTTCCAGTTCCGGTGAGTTTTGCTTCGGTAAAATTACCTAACAAATTCAATGCGTTACGTACTTCTGGATAACGCCTTGAGACCACCGGCAAGCAGTCATTTCGACTGTTTCCCTCGGGAACGGGGCGCACTTTAATGGGCGGCGTGTTACGTGTCAACAAAGGATCTGAAAAAATTTCTGCCGTACTAACAGAGACTTGCGGAACGAGCACGACGTACCACGGTTCGGCGGGCTCGACCGGGGTCAGTTTCTCGCCGACACCTTCGGCGAAAGCTGCGTGGCCACGCACGAACACCGGCACGTCCGCGCCCAGCGTCAGGCCCAGTGCTGCCAGGCGATCTTCATCCCAACCCAGTTGCCACAAGTGATTGAGGCCGAGCAGGGTGGTGGCCGCATTCGAGCTGCCGCCACCAATGCCGCCGCCCATCGGCAGGATCTTGTCGATCCAGATATCGATGCCGAGCGAGCAGCCGGATTGTTCCTGGAGTTTCTTCGCAGCGCGCACGATCAGATTGCTGTCGTGGGGCACGCCTTCGAATTCGGTGTGCAGGCGAATCACGCCGTCGTCACGTACGGCGAAGGTGATTTCGTCGCCGTAGTCGAGGAACTGAAAAAGCGTCTGCAACTCGTGATAACCGTCTTCACGACGACCGAGAATGTGCAGCATCAAATTGAGTTTGGCCGGCGAAGGCAAAGTGAGGCGTGGAGCGGTCATGCGTTATTGCCCCAATTTGCGCGGTTGCCAGGTCTTGATGACCAGCGTCACGTCCAGATCGGTACCGTGCAGCTTGATCCGCTCGGGCAGCCAGTATCCGTTCTGTTCGGCATAGCTGAGGTATTCGACCTGCCAGCCATCCTGATCCAGATTGGCCAGACGGCTGTTGCCGTCCAGGGTCAGACGGCTTTTGCTGTCCGGTGCCGGGAGGCCTCGAACCCACCAGGCCAGATGCGAGACCGGCAGTTTCCAGCCCAGTTGCTCTTCGACCAGCGCTTCCGGAGTCGGCGCTTCATAACGGCCCTGATTCGCCACTTCCAGCGACACTGCGCCCGGACGGCCGGTCAGTCGCGCCGCGCCACGACCCAGCGGGCCGGACAGGCGGATGTCGTAGTAATCCTGACGTTGCAGCCAGAACAGCGTGCCGCTGCCCGAATCTTTCGGGGCGCGGATGCCGATCTTGCCGTCGATCTGCCAGCCGTCGAGGCCGGTCAGTTGTTGTTTGTGCTCGCGCCATTGGCCCGGATTGCCGTGGCCTTCGACCGATTCACGGGCGCCGAAGCCCGCGCAACCGGCGAGCAGGGCGATGAAGCTGAAAACTATGACGTGGCGCAAAAACATGAGTTAAAGAGTCTCGGATCCGGTCAGGCGCTTGATGGTGCTGCGCAGGATGGTGCTGTCAGGCTGGTCTTTGAGGAACTTGCCCCAGATTTGTTTTGCTTCGCGCTGTTTGCCCTTGGCCCACAGCACTTCGCCCAGATGCGCGGCGACTTCATGATCGGGGAAACGCTCGAGGGCCTGACGCAGGTATTTCTCGGCGTCTTCCAGATTGCCCATGCGAAAGTTCACCCAGCCGAGGCTGTCGAGCACTGCCGGGTCTTCCGGGTTGATCTGGTGCGCCTGCTCGATCAGCGCCTTGGCTTCAGCGTAGCGGGTTGTGCGGTCGGACAGCGTGTAGCCGAGGGCGTTGAGGGCCATGGCGTTGTCCGGATCACGCTTGATGATCAGGCGCAGGTCTTTTTCCATCTGCGCCAGGTCATTGCGTTTTTCCGCCTGCATCGCGCGGGTGTAAAGCAGATTCAGATCGTCCGGGTACTGCTGCAAGGCTTGTTGCAGGACTTTCCAGGCCTTGTCGCCCTGATTATTGGCGGACAGGGTTTCGGCTTCGATCAGGTACAGCTGGATCGCGTAATCCGGCTGCTCGTCACGCTCGGCGGCCAGTTTGCTCTGGGCTTCGGCGGTCTTGCCGTTGTTCATCAGAATATCGGCCTGACGCAGTTGCGCCGGCAGATAGTCGTTGCCCGGGCCGACCTGGGCATACTCGATGAGCGCGCCTTGCGGGTCGTTGCGTTCTTCGGCGATGCGGCCCAGGTTCAGGTGCGCCGAATCGACATGGCTTTCCCGGGCGATCAGGTCTTCCAGATAGCCCTTGGCCTCGTCCCAGGCCTTGGCTTCAAGGCAGACCAGCGCCAGGGAATAACGCAGTTCGTCGTCTTCCGGGTATTGCTGAACCAGGGTGGAGAACTCGACCTTGGCGTCGTCCATCCTGTCCTGTTCCACCAGCATCCGCGCGTAGGTCAGGCGCAGGCGCTTGTCGTCCGGATACTTCTTGATGCTCTTTTGTAGCAGCGGCAGCGCTTCGTCGCCGCGATTCAGCCCTTGCAGCAGGCGCGCGCGCAGCAGGATCGGGGCGATCTCGCCGTCTTCCGGCGGATGGTCTTCCAGCAGGGCAAGCGCACCTTTGGTGTCGCCATCCTGCTGCATCAGCAGGGCCTTGCCGAAAATCAGCTGATTGTTGTTCGGGTGACGCTGCAACAGGCGGTCGAAGCTTTTCATCAGGCCGTTGCGGGTTTCCTGATCGGTATCGGCGGCCGACAGCGCGAGGAAGTCGAAATGGGTGTCGCCCTTGCCCTGCAGGACTTTCTCCATATAGACCATCGAGTCGTCATAACGCCCGGCGCGCGCCAGTTGAACGGCGGCGGCGCGTTGCGCTTCGAGGTCGTCCGGGGCGTTTTTCGCCCAGATCAGCGCGGTATCGAGGGCCGGCTGGTCGGCGCCCAGGTACTCGGCGATGCGGAACGCACGCTCGGAAACACCCGGATCCTGGGTGTTGATGGCCTGGGTCACGTAGTTGTCCAGGGCAATGTCGAAACGATTGCGCTGACCGGCGAGCTCGGCGCTCAGCAGGCTGAACACCGTTTCCTGGCTGAACGAGCTGTAAACCTTCGGCTTTTCAGGGGCCGGCGTGGTGTCTTCGACCGGTGAGGCACCGTCCTGCGGAACGGGGGCCAAGGCCTGGCAGCCGCTGAGGAAGACAAAAGCGAGGAGCAACGCGGAAGATCTATTCATATAGGAAGAGGACGACTAACCTGCGGTCGGATCATCATGACACAAGCCTTCGGCCAAACATAACCGAGTCTCGATTGTGGCCATTATAGGGGCCGGCAATTGGGACAATAGTCAGCGGTAGTTGTTCTGAATCTGACGAAGTAGGACAATTGCCGGCTTCACGTCACCATCAGCGACCTTGAATGGCCTTCCTTGCACTCGGTATCAACCACAAGACTGCTTCAGTAGACGTCCGCGAGCGCGTGGCCTTTACCCCTGAGCAGCTGGTGGAGGCCTTGCAGCAGCTCTGCCGACTCACCGACAGCCGCGAAGCTGCGATCCTCTCCACCTGCAATCGCAGTGAGCTGTATATAGAACAGGATCAGCTGTCGGCCGATATCGTGCTGCGCTGGCTGGCCGACTATCACCATTTAAGCCTCGATGAGCTGCGCGCGAGTGCTTATGTGCATGAAGACGATGCGGCCGTTCGTCACATGATGCGCGTCGCCTCCGGGCTCGACTCGCTGGTGCTGGGCGAACCGCAGATTCTCGGCCAGATGAAATCGGCCTACGCCGTGGCCCGCGAGGCCGGCACCATCGGGCCGCTGCTCGGGCGACTGTTCCAGGCGACCTTCAATGCTGCCAAGCAGGTGCGCACCGACACTGCCATCGGTGAAAACCCGGTGTCCGTGGCGTTTGCCGCCGTCAGCCTGGCCAAACAGATTTTCAGCGACCTGCAACGCAGCCAGGCCCTGCTGATCGGTGCCGGCGAGACCATCACCCTGGTCGCCCGCCATCTGCATGAACTGGGTGTCAAGCGCATCGTGGTCGCCAACCGGACGCTGGAGCGCGCCAGCCTGCTCGCCGAGCAGTTCGGTGCCCACGCAGTGTTGCTCTCGGACATCCCGGCTGAACTGGTGCGCAGCGACATCGTTATCAGCTCCACCGCCAGTCAGTTGCCGATCCTTGGTAAAGGTGCGGTGGAAAGTGCGCTGAAGCTGCGCAAGCACAAGCCGATCTTCATGGTCGACATCGCTGTTCCCCGTGACATCGAGCCGGAAGTCGGCGAACTCGACGACGTTTACCTCTATAGCGTCGACGATCTGCACGAAGTAGTCGCCGAAAACCTCAAGAGCCGTCAGGGTGCAGCGCAGGCGGCCGAAGAGATGGTTTCGGTCGGCGCCGACGATTTCATGGTGCGCCTGCGCGAGCTGGCGGCGGTCGATGTGCTCAAGGCCTATCGTCAACAGAGTGAACGCCTGCGCGACGAAGAACTGCAAAAGGCCCTGCGCCTGCTGGCCAATGGCGGCAACGCCGAAGACGTCCTCGGGCAACTGGCCCGTGGCCTGACCAACAAACTCCTGCACGCCCCGAGCGTGCAGTTGAAAAAGCTTTCTGCCGAAGGCCGCCTCGATGCGCTGGCCATGGCTCAGGAACTCTTTGCCCTCGAGGGCTCACCGGATAGCTTTTCGGATAAAAAACCGCAATGAAAGCGTCACTGCTCAATAAGCTGGACATTCTCCAGGACCGTTTCGAGGAACTGACCGCGCTGCTCGGCGACGGCGAAGTCATTTCCGACCAGACCAAATTCCGCGCCTATTCCAAGGAATACGCCGAACTTGAGCCGGTGGTACAAGGCTATAAAAAGTTGCTCGGCGTACAAAGCGATCTTGAAGGCGCGCAGGCGCTGCTCAAGGACAGCGACCCGGACATGCGTGAAATGGCCGTGGAAGAAGTCCGCGAAGCCAAGGAATTGCTGATCACGCTGGAATCCGATCTGCAGCGCATGCTGCTGCCCAAGGATCCCAACGACGGGCGCAACGTGTTTCTCGAAATCCGCGCCGGCACCGGTGGTGACGAGGCGGCGATCTTCTCCGGTGACCTGTTCCGCATGTACTCGCGTTACGCCGAACGCCGTGGCTGGCGCGTGGAGATCCTCTCGGAGAACGAAGGCGAACACGGCGGCTATAAAGAAGTCATCGCCCGCATCGAAGGCGACAACGTTTACGGCAAGCTGAAATTCGAATCCGGCGCGCACCGCGTACAGCGTGTACCCGCCACCGAATCCCAGGGCCGTATCCACACCTCGGCCTGCACCGTGGCGGTGTTGCCCGAGCCGGACGAGCGTGAAGCCATCGAGATCAACCCGGCGGATTTGCGCGTCGACACTTACCGCTCCTCCGGGGCCGGTGGTCAGCACGTCAACACCACCGATTCGGCGATCCGCATCACCCACATACCGACCGGCACCGTTGTCGAGTGCCAGGAAGAACGTTCCCAGCACAAGAACCGCGCCCGGGCGATGGCCTGGCTGTCGGCCAAGCTCAACGACCAGCAGACTGCTGCGGCGGCCAACGCCATCGCCAGCGAACGTAAATTGCTGGTGGGCTCCGGTGACCGCTCCGAGCGTATCCGCACCTACAATTTTGCCCAGGGCCGGGTCACCGACCATCGCGTCAACCTGACCCTGTATTCCCTCGACGAAATCCTCGCCGGCGGCGTCGAAGCGGTGATCGAGCCGTTGCTGGCCGAATACCAGGCTGACCAGCTCGCAGCGATAGGTGAGTAAATGACCATCATCGCCAGCCTGTTGCGCGCCGCCGAACTGCCGGATTCGCCTACCGCGCGTCTGGACGCCGAATTGCTTCTGGCCGCCGCGCTGGGCAAGTCGCGCAGTTTTCTCCACACCTGGCCCGAGCGCATCGTGCCCAGCGAAGCCGCACTGGTCTTTGCCGAATACCTGCAACGCCGCCGCAGCGGCGAGCCGGTGGCCTACATTCTGGGCCAGCAGGGTTTCTGGAAGCTGGATCTGGAAGTCGCACCGCACACGCTGATCCCGCGCCCGGACACCGAACTGCTGGTGGAAGCCGCGCTGGAGTTGCTGCCGGCGACCCCGGCCAAAGTTCTCGATCTGGGCACCGGCAGCGGGGCGATTGCCCTGGCTCTGGCCAGCGAGCGCCCGGCGTGGAAGGTCACCGCCGTGGATCGCGTGCTGGAAGCCGTGGCCCTGGCCGAACGCAATCGCCAGCGTCTGCACCTGAATAACGCAACGGTGCTGAGCAGTCACTGGTTCAGCGCCCTTGAAGGCAAGCGTTTCGAGCTGATCATCAGCAACCCGCCGTACATCCGCGCCGCCGATCCGCATCTGGTTGAAGGTGATGTGCGTTTCGAGCCGGAAAGCGCCTTGGTGGCCGGCATCGACGGGCTCGACGATCTGCGGCTGATCATCGCCCAGGCGCCGGCCCATCTCGAGGCCGGTGGCTGGCTGATGCTCGAACACGGCTATGATCAAGCCGAAGCCGTGCGCGATCTGCTGCTGACGCAAGGTTTTGACGAAGTCCACAGCCGCACCGATCTGGGCGGCCATCAACGGATCAGCCTGGGGCGCCTGCCGTGCTGAATGATCAGGAATTGTTGCGCTACAGTCGGCAGATCCTGCTGCAACACATCGACATCGATGGCCAGTTGAAGCTCAAGGACAGCCGGGTATTGATCGTCGGCCTCGGCGGTCTCGGCGCGCCGGTGGCGTTGTACCTGGCGGCGGCGGGTGTCGGTGAATTGCATCTGGCGGATTTCGACACGGTCGACCTGACCAACCTGCAACGCCAGATCATCCACGACACCGACAGCGTCGGCATGACCAAGGTCGACTCGGCGCTCAAGCGCCTGAGCGCGATCAATCCTGAAATCAAACTGGTGCCTCATCGTCAGGTGCTGGACGAGGATTCCCTCGCCGCAGCCGTGGCGGCGGTGGATCTGGTGCTCGACTGCTCGGACAATTTCTCCACCCGCGAAGCGGTCAACGCCGCGTGCGTGGCGGCACGCAAGCCCTTGGTCAGCGGCGCGGCGATCCGCCTCGAGGGGCAACTCTCGGTGTTCGACCCGCGTCGCGCCGAGAGCCCGTGCTACCACTGCCTGTACGGTCACGGCAGCGAAGCCGAACTCACTTGCAGCGAAGCCGGCGTGGTCGGGCCGCTGGTCGGTCTGGTCGGCAGCCTGCAAGCGCTGGAAGCCTTGAAGTTGCTGGCGGGTTTTGGCGAACCACTGGTGGGCCGTCTGCTGTTGATCGATGCGCTGGGTTCGCGCTTCCGTGAGCTGCGGGTCAAGCGCGACCCCGGTTGCAGCGTCTGTGGTTCGCAGCATGCGTGAAGCGCCGATCGCCGTATTCGACTCCGGTGTCGGCGGCGTGTCGGTGCTGGCGGAAATCCAGCACCTGCTGCCGAATGAATCGCTGCTGTACCTCGGCGATTGCGGCCACATCCCTTATGGCGAGAAAACCCCGGAATTCATCCGCCAGCGTTGTAGCGTGATGGCCGGTTTTTTCCGCGAGCAGGGGGCCAAGGCGCTGGTGATCGCGTGCAATACCGCGACCGTGGCCGGCGTTGCCGATCTGCGCCGGGACTTTCCCGACTGGCCGATTGTCGGGATGGAGCCGGCGGTCAAACCGGCCGCCGCGGCCACCCGCAGCGGCGTGGTCGGCGTACTCGCCACCACCGGCACCTTGCAGAGCGCCAAGTTCGCCGCATTGCTCGACCGCTTCGCCACGGATGTGCGGGTCATCACTCAGCCGTGTCCTGGACTGGTCGAGCGGATTGAAAGCGGCGATCTGCACAGCGCCGAGTTGCGTGCATTGCTCAAGCACTACGTTGACCCGCTACTGGCCAGCGGCTGCGACACGATCATTCTGGGCTGCACCCATTACCCGTTTCTCAAGCCGATGCTCAAGTCGATGATCCCCGAGAGCATCAGCCTGATCGATACCGGCGCGGCGGTAGCGCGGCAACTGCAGCGGCTGCTGGCCGAGCGTGATCTGCTCGCCGAAGGTCCGAACCGGCCGGTCAGATTCTGGACCAGCGCCGATCCCGCGTCTTTACGCAAGACCCTGGTCCTGCTGGACCAAGTCGTTGGCGATGTTGAAAGATTCACTTTGTAAAAAAAATGTGAAATATCTAAAAAGTCAGCTGAACTTCTGACCAAGCGCAGATTTCTATAGCGCAGAGTGACCTAAAAAACCAAACGATCGTTCCGGAAAAGGAAGTTTCAACGTGAAGCGACTATTCTGCTTGGCCGCGATTGCGGCTGCACTGATGGGGCAAAGTTTTACCGCACAAGCTGCTGGCGTCGAGTTTGCAGTGGGTGCTACCAGCGATTCGACCATGACTTATCGCCTGGGCATGAATTTCGATTGGGATAAAAGCTGGCTGCAAAGTGACGTGGGTCGTCTGACCGGTTACTGGAGCGGGGCTTACACTTATTGGGAAGGCGACAAGACGTCGAGCAACAACAGCCTGTCGTTCTCGCCGGTATTTGTTTACGAGTTTGCCGGTCAGTCGGTCAAACCGTATGTCGAGGCGGGGATCGGCGTGGCGCTGTTCTCCAACACCGAATACGAAGACAACAAGCTCGGCGGTTCTTTCCAGTTCGAAGACCGTATCGGTTTCGGCCTGCGCTTCAATGGCGGGCATGAAGTCGGGATCCGTGCGACGCACTATTCCAACGCCGGTCTGAGCAGCGACAACGACGGGGTGGAAAGCTACGCACTGCATTACACGATGCCGCTATAAGCCCCCAGAAAGTCAGCCCCGTAAAAAAGGAGCGCCTAGCGCTCCTTTTTTTATTCAGCGATACGCCGTGGCAATTCCCTGGCGTTCGTCGATGCATTCCGGGGCGCCCATTTCGAATTCGCGGCAGATCAGCGGGCGCTTCTCGTAAATCGTGCACATCATCGTGTCGCGATCCAGCGCCGCGCACCAGCCG
Organism: Pseudomonas sp. 22082; assembly: GCF_052046055.1. Classification (NCBI taxonomy): domain Bacteria; kingdom Pseudomonadati; phylum Pseudomonadota; class Gammaproteobacteria; order Pseudomonadales; family Pseudomonadaceae; genus Pseudomonas; species Pseudomonas sp. 22082. The sequence goes on along the minus strand of NZ_JBQEQB010000018.1, from coordinate 37,950 downwards.
TCATCCAGACGCAGCATCACCTCTCCACCCCAATCGTCGGTATCGATAAAGCGCTCGGGCACGCCGGTATCGGTGATCAGCATCACTTCGAGCTGACAGCAGCAGGCTGCACAGGTCGAGCAGGTGACAACGGGTTCGGCGATTTGCCGATGGTGAATGGTTTTCATGGCGCCAGTGTACGGCAGTGGCCGATGACCGTGTGAAGGGCCTGACAGGCGTTTAGCGCGCCAGCCGTCGGGACAATTGATGCAGCAACGGAAACAGCATCGCCCACAGCAGCGCCACGCCGATCAGGGTCGCAAGCTCACCGTGAGGAAACTGCACGCCGGCCAGTCGTCCGCCGGCACCGTAGGACAGGGCGCCCCCGACTGCGCCGAGCAGACTGGCCAGCCACCACGGCCGTGCGCTCCATTGCAGGCAATGACGCAATGTCGTGGCGAACAACGCCCACAGCAACATCAGCCACAGCGGAATCAGCGGCGACAGATCCTTGAACTCGAAAACCCCAAGCCAGCGCAGCACGCTGTCCACTGCCGTGCCGATGATCACCACGTTTAGAATCAACCGGCCTTCATGCGCCCAATTGCTGATCCAGCGCAGATGAATCACCAGCACCGCCAGCGCCAGCAGCAACCACAAACTGTTACCGCCGAGCACGCAGGCCAGCCAGCCGATCTGGAACAGCACCGCGTTGGCCAACCGCTCAAGCATCGAATCGGCCCAGCAAAGGCGCGGTCATCGCCGCCGGTTTGGCCAGCACCAGCTGTGCGGTGCCGATGGTGCGCTCGAGGAATCCACCCTCGCAGTAACACAGGTAGAACTCCCACAACCTGAGGAAGTAATCGTCATAGCCCAGTTCGCTCAGACGGCCGTGCGCATGGCGAAAGTTCTCGTGCCACAGACGCAGGGTGCGGGCGTAATGCAGGCCGAAATCTTCCATGTGCAAAAGGTTCATGTCGGTGTCGCGGCCGACGATTTCGAGCATTTTCTGCACGCAGGGCAGGGCGCCGCCGGGGAAAATGTAGCGCTGGATGAAGTCCACGCCACGGCGCGCCTGTTCGTAGCGCTGTTCGCGGATGGTGATTGCTTGCAACAGCATCAGGCCGTTGTTCTTGAGCAGGTGCGCGCACTGTTTGAAGTAGGTCGGCAGGAAGCGGTGGCCGACCGCCTCGATCATTTCGATCGACACCAGTTTGTCGTACTGGCCGGTGAGGTCGCGGTAGTCCTTGAGCAGCAGCGTCACTTGATCCTGCAAACCGAGGCGTTCGATGCGGGCCGCGGTGAAGGCGAACTGCTCCTTCGACAGCGTCGTGGTGGTGACTTTGCAGCCGTAGTGCTGCGCCGCGTAGAGCGCCATGCTGCCCCAGCCGGTGCCGATTTCCAGAAGGTGGTCACCGGGCTTGAGCGCGAGTTTCTGGCAGATCCGCTCCAGTTTGTTCAGTTGCGCCTGCTCCAGGCTGTCGTCGGGGCTGAGAAACTGCGCAGCCGAATACATCATGGTCGGGTCGAGGAACTGCTCGAACAGGTCATTGCCGAGGTCGTAATGCGCGGCGATGTTTTTCTGCGAGCCCTGGCGCGTATTGCGGTTGAGCCAGTGCAGCCCGCGCACCAGCGGGCGACCGAGCCGGGCCAGGCCACCTTCCATGGCGTCGAGCACTTCGAGGTTGCTGACGAACACACGCACTACGGCCGTCAGATCCGGCGAGCGCCAGTAGCCATGAATAAAGGCCTCACCGGCACCGATCGAACCATTGCCGGCGACCAGACCCCAGACGGCGGGATCCAGCACCTGAATTTCCCCCACCAGCGTGCTGCCCGGCGTACCAAAGACGTGGCGTTCGCCGTCCTCGATCACGATCAGTTGACCCTGCTTGAGCTGCTCGAGCTTGCGCAGCACTCCCCGGCGCAGCAGCGATCCGCTCAGGCCGTGGGGGCTGAGCAGGCTGGCTTTGGCCGAGACGCTAGTGGATTTCATGGTGGCGTTCCTCGGTCGGTACGGTGGCGGTTCGAAAGCGGTCGTCGGCACGCTGGTGGTCATACACCGGGGTGCGCTTGAGCAACAGGCGCAGCGCCTGCCAATAAATCGCCAGCGCGGTCTTGGCGGTCATCCAGGGGAAGCGCCACAGGTGCCGGTGCAAGTGGCGCCGATCAAGGGGGACGCGTCGCAGATCGAGGGTGGCGTCGAACAGTTTTTGCTCGCCTTGCCAGTCGGCCATGTGCACACCCAGGACCTGCGCGGCAGGGCTGAAGCTCATGCGGTATTCCAGGTCCGGCGGCAGGAATGGCGACACGTGAAAGGCCTTGGTCACGGCAAAGTGCTGGTGAAAGTCCTGAAGCTGAGTCGGCGCTCGAGCCGGCAGCACGTAGTGATAACGCTCGCGCCACGGAGTGTTGCGGACTTCGCAGAGAATCGCCGCCAGTTGGCCGTCGGCCTCGTGGCAATAGAAAAAACTCACCGGGTTGAACGACAGGCCCCAGCTGCGCGGCTGGGTCAGCAGGCAGATCGAACCTTGCGGCGCATGGCCCAGGGCTTCGCCGACCAACTGGCGCACCGCATCGCTCAGGCGTATACCCCGGCCGGTGAAGGTTTTCAGGTAGTCGGTTTCGCGGAATGAAAACGGCGCAAAGCGGCTGGCACCGGCCAGCCGGGATAGACCCAGCACCGCCTCCTGCTCAGCCAGATCGAGATACAGCATGCCGATCCGGTAACGAAACTCATGACGGCGCGGAGCAAATCGCCGATGGGCGATCCAGCCACTGTAGAGCGCGCTGTTCACAGGCTTTCTCCGAAGGCTGCGGCCACGCGCAGGGCGCTGACCACGCCGTCCTCATGAAAACCGTTGGCCCAATAGGCGCCGCAATAATGCGTGTGGTGCAAGCCGTCCAGTTCCGCCCAGCGTTGCTGCGCCGCCACGGCCGCGAGGCTGAATTGCGGGTGGGCGTAGGTGAAGCGTGCGAGCACTTTGGACGGCGTGATGCCAGCGCTCTGGTTAAGGCTGACGCAGAACGTGGTGTCGCTCTGGAGGCCTTGCAGAATGTTCATGTCGTAGGTCACGGCTGCCCGGGTATGACCCGCTCCGCCGAGGCGATAATTCCAGCTGGCCCAGGCCCGTTTGCGTGTGGGCAGCAGGCGGGTGTCGGTATGCAGCACCACTTCGTTGTCGGCGTAGGGCAGGGCGCCGAGGATTTCCCGTTCTTTATCGTCAGGACTTCCCAGCAGTCGCAACGCCTGATCGCTGTGACAGGCCAGCACCACTTTGTCGAAACGTTCGATGCCGGCCGGGCTGTGGATAACCACGCCGTGCGCGTCGCGATCGATCCGACCCACCGGGCAGTTCAGGCGGATGCGTTCCTTGAACGACGCGGTCAGCGGCGCGATGTAAGCACTTGAGCCACCCTCGATCACCTGCCACTGCGGCCGGTTGCTGATCGACAGCAACCCGTGATTCTCGAAAAAACGCACGAAGAACTGCAACGGAAAATTAAGCATCTCGGCCATCGGCATCGACCAGATCGCCGCGCCCATCGGCACGATGTAATGCAGGATGAAACGCTCGCCGTACCCGCCGGCCTTGAGGTAATCGTCCAGGGTGGTGTCGGCGGCGATTCGCTGTTCGGCGAGGTCGCGCCGAGCCTCTTTGTTGAACCGCAGGATGTCGCGCAGCATGCCCCAGAACCCGGGGGACAGCAGATTGCTGCGTTGGGCGAACAGGCTGTTCAGGTTGTTGCCGTTGTATTCCAGGCCAGAGTCCGGATCGTTGACCGAAAAGCTCATCTCGGTGGGTTTGAACGTCACACCCAGTTGGCCAAGCAAACGAATGAAGTTCGGATACGTCCAGTCGTTGAACACGATGAAGCCGGTGTCCACCGAATACTCACGCCCGTCCACGGTGACCGGCACCGTGTGCGTATGGCCGCCGATCCGGGCGTCTGCTTCGAACACGGTGATTTCGTGTCGGCGTGCGAGCAGGTACGCGCAGGTCAAACCGGCGATGCCGCTGCCGACGATGGCGATTTTCATGTTGCATCCCTGAGCGGCGGGTTGCTGCGCACCATGCGTTTGCCAATCGCCAGTTGTACGCGGGCGGGCATTTTCGACAAGGGCCACAGGGCTGCCATGAACAGTGCGGGGAAGGCGATCTCCAGCGGCCGATCCTTCAGCTTGGCGAAGATATGCCGCGCGGCTTTGTCCGCAGGCCAGCTGAGTGGCATCGGAAAATCATTTTTGGCGGTCAGCGGTGTATCGACGAATCCTGGGCTGATTACCGTGACTTCAATACCTTCGTCCGCCAGGTCGATGCGCAGGGATTCGAACAGATAACGCAGCCCGGCCTTCGATGCGCCATAGGCTTCGGCGCGTGGCAGCGGCACATAGGTCACCGAGCTGGCCATCCCCACCAGATGCGGTGCCGTACCTTTGCGCAGCAAGGGCAGGGCGGCTTCGATGCAATAGCTGCTGGCGAGCAGGTTGGTACGCACCACGTGCTCGATGATCGAGGCGTCGAACTGGTGAGCGTCGACGTATTCGCAGGTCCCTGCATTGAGGATGACGGTATCCAGCGAGCCCCAGTCCGCGGCTATCTGTTCGCCAATTTCGCGTACGGTCTGGCTGTTGGTCAGATCGCCGGGCAACACCAGAACCTGTCCCGGATACCGTTGTGACAGAACCTTGAGCGGCGCGACCTGGCGGGAACTGACCGCCAGCTGTGCACCGCTTTTGAGAATGTCTTCCGCGAGTGCTGCGCCGATGCCACTGCTGGCACCGGTCAACCAGTAACGACGTGGAGCTGTACGACTCATCCCAATCTCCTTTTCAGCCAGGCGATCACCCGGCCCAATACAGGTAAATGTTCATAAAGCAGCGCTCCGGCATCGAAGTAATCCCGATGGCGGTAAACCTTGTCGCGCCAGAGCAGATGCGAGCAGCCGGCGACGCGGATCAGTTGCCCACCGCTCAGGCGCGGGTGGCGGTAACTCATGACCCAGCGCAGATAACCTTCGCCTTCGCCGATCTGGTCGAAGCCGTGGAAATCGAAGCGCAGTTCGTTGACGTTGGCGTACAACTCGCTGAAGTAACCGCGCAGGTTCGTCAGCCCCTGCACTTCGTGCAGCGGATCGGTGAAATGAATGTCCTCGCTGTACAGTCCGTCCAGGGTGCGCAAGTTGTCTTTGTTCAACTGTGCGAACCGCTGGGCGAAACCGCGCAGGAATTCACTCATCGCTCACTCCTTGAGACGCGCGTGACGGCAGGTTTTTGAACGCTGCCAGCGCCCGCTCCCGTGATGCACTCAGATTGACAATCGGCGGCGGATAGTCCGCCACGCCGAACAGCCCGCCGGCACTGGCCGGGTTGTGGACTTCTTTCTTGTTCAGGCCGGCCAGTTCCGGCAGCCAGTGCTTGATGAAAAGGCCTTCGCTGTCGAATTTTTCCGACTGGCTGACCGGGTTGAAAATCCGGAAGTACGGCGCCGAGTCGGTGCCGGTCGAGGAACTCCACTGCCAGCCGCCGTTGTTCGCGGCCAAGTCGCCGTCGATCAGGTGGCGCATGAAGAAACGCTCGCCTTCGCGCCAGTCGATCAACAGGTTCTTGGTCAGAAACATCGCCACCACCATCCGCAGGCGGTTGTGCATCCAGCCGGTTTCCAGCAGTTGGCGCATGGCTGCATCGATGATCGGCAAGCCGGTGCGCGCCTCTTGCCAGGCGGCCAGATCCTCTGGTGCGTCGCGCCAGGCCAGGGCTTCGGTTTCCGGACGGAATGCGCGATGCCGTGAAACCCGTGGATAACCGACGAGGATGTGCTTGTAGAACTCGCGCCAGAGCAATTCATTGATCCAGGTGATAGCCCCGACCTTGCCGCTTTCGAATTCGCCCTGATTGCTTTGCAGGGCGGCGTGCAGGCATTGGCGCGGCGAGATCACGCCGGCAGCCAGATAGGCCGAAAGCTGGCTGGTGCCGGGTTTGGCCGGGAAGTCTCGTTCGCTCTTGTAGTAGTCGATCTGTGCATCGGCGAACGTGTCCAGGCGACGCCGGGCTTCGGATTCACCGGCGGGCCACAAGGCGCGCAGGGAGTCGCCGGGTGTCGGGAACCCTTCGATGGTTGTTGGAACGGGGTCACTGTCGATGTTCAACACCGATTGTTTACCCGGGGCCTGTTTCAGCGAAGGCATCGAGCGGTGCAAGCGTTCGTAGCAGACCTTGCGGAACTGGCTGAACACCTGAAAGTAAGTGCCGGTCCGGGTCAGCACGCTGCCGGGCTTGAACAGCAATTGGTCGAGGTAACTGTGGAAGGTGATGCCTGCCGCTTGCAACGCTTCGGCAACTGCCTCGTCGCGACGGCTTTCGTTGATGCCGTATTCTTCGTTGACGTGCACCGCCTCGATCTTCAGTTGCCGACACAGTTCGAGCAGCACGTCGGGTGCCTGATCCCAGTGAGGCGCGGTGCGGATCAGGAGCGGGATGTTCAGGTCGCCAAGGCTTTTGCTCAATTCACGCAGATTGCGCAGCCAGAAATCGATCTTGCACGGCGCGTCGTCATGTTCCTGCCATTGCTCAGGGCTCAACAGGTACACGGCGACGGTCGGGCCGCGTTCGGCGGCGGCCGCGAGGGCGGTGTTGTCATGTTGGCGCAAGTCGCTGCGCAGCCAGATCAATTGCATGTCGGTCTCTGTCGGAATCATTAAATCAACCCACGCTCAATGAGTGCCCGATGTGCCGAAAGGGGGTCTTCGGCCAGGAACATATCAGCGAGTTCGGAAGTCTTTGCGGACAGCTCGGCGTGGTGGATACACACCGTTGGTCCGACAATCAGTTTTGGGCAGCTGACACCGTTGAACAGTTTCGGTAGCTGCGCCAGGTTCAGGGCTTTGCTGGAATACAGCAGTACGCCACGGGCTTGCAGGGTATCGGTTGCCAACGCCAGTTCGCCGGCCGGCAGCGGCCAATCGAATACCTGCACCGGGCAATCGGCGCTGCTGATCAGCCAGGCGCAGAGCCACAGATGCGGCTCCAGTGGCAGGTCCGACTGGTTGATCAGCAGCAGCGGCGCGGTGCGCAACTGACGATTGTTATGGTAGATGCGTGCGCCGAATTTGCTGCGCAACCAGGCATAAAAGAACACCCGCTCCATCTGCGCGCCGAACTGGCCCTGCCAGCGCTGTTCAAGATCGCTTAGCAGCGGCAGCAGCAATTGCTCGCACAGAGTGCGTGGCGGATACAGCGCCATCGCCTGGTTGATGCCGTCGTCGAGGCTGCGCTCGTTCAGGTGGGTGACCGCCAGCAGGGCGGCCTGGCGCAGTGGATGCCATTCGTCCTGCGCCGGTTCGTTGAACGTCTGCGCGGTGTCGAGCAGCGGTTTGACCTGGCTGACCGCTACGCCACGGTTGAGCCAGGTAAGGATGTTCTGGATACGTTGCACATGCTCAGCGTTGTACAAGCGATGGCCCTTGGGCGTGCGCTGCGGAACGATCAGCCCATAGCGCCGTTCCCAGGCGCGCAGGGTGACGGCGTTCACGCCGGTCTGACGGGCGACTTCGCGGATCGGCAGCCAGCCCTCGTCGAGGGCTTTCTTGAAGTCGGCGCCGAGGTCTTCCCGGGCGCTGGTGTCGGGTGAGTCGTTCATCAAATGGCGTTTCGCAGGCTGAGGTTTTCCGGATGCGGTTGCAGGTACACCTGCTGCGCAATGTAGGGATCCGGGTGGAGGCGAAAGTGATGCTTGAGCAGCGTCAGCGGCACCACCAGCGGCACGATGCCGTGCCGGTACTGGCCGATGATGTGCTGCACTTCCTGTTTGTCTTCGGGGCTGATCGCCTGTTTCAGGTAGCCACTGATGTGCTGCAGGACGTTGCTGTGGGTACGGCGGGTGGCGCATTTTTTCAGTGCCGCCATCAGTTCGCTGAAATAGCGCGGGCCCAGCTCGGCCGGGTCGGTCTGGCCCATGTTGCCCAGCAGATTGCCCAGCGCCTTGTATTGCACCGGGTTGTGCGCCATCAGCAGGTATTTGTAGCGCGAGTGGAATTCGGTGAGCACGCGGCGGCTCAGGCCCTGCTTGAGCACTTGTTGCCATTCGCGGTAGGCGAGCACGCGGGTGATGAAATTCTCCCGCAGCACCGGATCGTTGAGACGCCCGGCTTCTTCCACCGGCAGATCCGGGTGCTGTGCACAGAACGCCTCGGCGTAAATGCCACGCCCACCACCATTCACCGGTGCGCCGTTGGCGTGGTAGACCTTGACTCGCTCAAGTCCGCAGGACGGCGATTGCTGCATGAAGATGTAGCCGCAGATGTCATTGAGCTCCCCGGCCATTTTCTCGCCGTAGGCGGCCAATGGCTGGGTAACGTTGATCGACGGGTTGACGGTGCCGACTGCATCAGGCTTTTGCGGATCGCCCACCAGACGAATCGGCTCGCGGGGAATCCCCAGACCAATCGCTACTTCAGGACAGACGGGAACGAATTCGAAATGCTCGGCCAGGGTGCGGCTGCACAGCCGCGATTCCTTGTGCCCGCCGTTGTAGCGCACTTCGGCGCCCATCAGGCAGGCGCTGATGGCGATTTTCGGTAGGGACGTCGATGAGTCGGACATGCAGCAACCTCGAATCTGAACCTGTACAGACAAATAGATTTGTACACCATGCTTTCAGCATAGATTTATGGGTGTACAAGTCAAACTTTTTGTATAAGTTTTTTTGAGGTTTTTAGCGCCAGCCCATTTTCCAGCGTGAATCATCCTGCAGGGCATGCCAGTCGCATTGCTCGGTACGCCGGGTCAGCACCGCCTGCAGTTCGATTTCCAGCACCGTGCCGTCCTCGTCGCGGAACAGTTCGGTCACCAGAAAATGCTTTTCGCGGTTTTGCGGGTGGGCTGCTGTCCATTTCGACAGCAGCAATTTGCGCGGGTTGATGCGATTCACTGCAGGTGTTCGTGCAAGCGTCTTGCCGCCTCCTGGCCACTGAGCCATGCCCCTTCGACCCGACCCGACAGGCACCAGTCGCCACAGGCATACAGGCCCAGATCGGCGTCGGCCAGGGTGCCCCATTCATGACTGCTGGCCGGCCGGGCATAGAGCCAGCGGTGGGCGAGGCTGAAGGTCGGGGCCGGCATGGCGCTGTGCAGCAACTCGGCGAAGGCACCGTGCAATTGTTCGATCACCGCTTCCTTGGGCAGATCGATGTGCTGCCGGCTCCAGGCACTGGTGGCGTGCAGGACCCAGGTGTCGCACGTGGTGTCGCGTCCCGGTTTGCTGCGGTTGCGGGCCAGCCAGTCGAGGGCGCTGTCCTGGACGAAGCAGCCTTCGATTGGCGTATCCAGCGGTGTATCGAAGGCGAGGGCGACGGCCCAGGTCGGGTCCATTTTCACGCCGGCGGCGGCACCGGCGAGTTTCGGTGCGGAGGCCAGCAGGGCTGTAGCCTGAGGCGCCGGTGTGGCGACCACCACGTGGCTGAACGGCCCGTGGGTGAAACCTTCGGCATCTTGCAGGTGCCAGTGTTCTTCGCCGCGATAGACCTCGGTGATCCTGCAGGCGAAATGCACTTCCAGGCCATCGAGCAGGCCCCGGGTGATGGCGCTCATGCGCGGCGTGCCGACCCAGCGGGTCTGTTCGTCCGGCGACAGGTTCAACTGCCCGCCATGAAAGGTGTAGAGCTGCGGTGCCCATTCGGCGACCCAGCCTTTGCTTTGCCAGCGCTGGACTTCGGTCACGAAGCGCCGATCACGGGCGGTGAAGTATTGCGCACCCATGTCCAGCGAACCGGCATCGCTGCGCTTGCTCGACATGCGCCCGCCGCTGCCGCGACTTTTATCGAACAACTGAACGGTATGCCCGGCATCTGTCAGCGCCTGGGCGGCGGAGAGTCCGGCGATGCCGGTGCCAATGATTGCGATAGGTACAGTCATAGGGGCCTCGTTTACCTTTCTGTACAGACTACGCCGTGGATGAAACCTGTACAATTATGTTTTTTGGTATAACTTCCAGCGTTCTTGTTCTGACAGCTTGGCCTATGGTTAAACAATAGAGCCTGCCCGATAGAAAAGATCCCTGTTTATAAAAATAGACTAGTGATCGGGGTAAAACGCCACGCGAGGAAGAAGTCATGCACATATTGCTGACCGGCGGTACTGGATTGATCGGACGTCAGCTTTGCCGGCACTGGTCCGCACAGGGGCATCGCCTGACAGTCTGGAGTCGTCGTCCGGAAAAAGTCGCGAAAATCTGTGGCGCCCAGGTGCGTGGCATTGCGCGTCTGGAGGACCTTGGCGACGAACCGGTCGACGTGATCGTCAACCTGGCCGGCGCGCCGATTGCCGACCGGCCGTGGACCCATCGGCGCAAGGCGTTGTTGTGGAGCAGTCGGATTACGCTGACCGAAGCGTTGCTGGCGTGGCTGGAACATCGCGGGCAGAAACCGTCGCTGCTGATCTCGGGCTCGGCCGTGGGTTGGTACGGTGACGGCGGCGAGCGCGAGTTGACCGAGGACTCGCCACCGGTGATTGACGATTTCGCCAGCCAGTTATGCATCGCCTGGGAGGAAACCGCGCAACGCGCCGAAGCGATGGACATTCGCGTGGTGCTGGTGCGCACCGGGCTGGTGCTGTCGGCCGAGGGCGGCTTTTTGTCGCGCCTGCTGCTGCCGTTCAAGCTCGGGCTGGGCGGGCCTTTGGGCAACGGTCGGCAGTGGATGCCGTGGATTCATATCGATGACCAAATCGCCCTGATTGATTTTCTTCTGCACCGCGATCAGGCGAGCGGTCCTTATAATGCGTGCGCGCCGAAACCTGTGCGCAATCGCGAATTCGCCAAGACCCTGGGCAGCGTGTTGCACCGCCCGGCGTTCATGCCGATGCCGGCCCTCGCCTTGAAGGTCGGGCTCGGCGAGATGTCATTGCTGTTGCTGGGTGGCCAACGGGCCACGCCCAAACGCTTGCTGGAAGCGGGATTCACTTTCCGGTTCACGGATTTACGCGCGGCCCTGGACGATCTTTCCAGCCGCCTCTGAAATAGGACGTTGCATGACCGATCACGCCTTGCTTCTGGTCAACCTGGGTTCGCCGGCCTCCACTTCGGTGGCCGACGTGCGCCGCTATCTCAATCAATTCCTGATGGACCCGTACGTGATCGACCTGCCGTGGCCGGTGCGGCGTCTGCTGGTGTCGCTGATTCTGATCAAGCGCCCGGAGCAGTCGGCCCATGCCTACGCCTCGATCTGGTGGGACGAAGGGTCGCCGCTGGTGGTACTCAGTCGTCGCCTGCAACAGCAGATGAAGGCGCAGTGGACCCACGGCCCGGTGGAGCTGGCCATGCGTTACGGTGAGCCGTCCATCGAGACAAATCTGCTGAAACTGGTCGCGGCGGGACACAAACGCATCACCCTCGCGCCGCTTTATCCACAGTTTGCCGACAGCACCACCACCACCGTGATCGAAGAAGCCAAGCGGGTGGTGCGCGAGAAAAAACTCGATGTGCAACTGTCGGTGTTACAGCCGTTCTACGATCAGCCGGAGTACCTCGACGCCCTGGTGGCCAGCGCCAGACCGCATTTGCAGCAGGATTACGATCACCTGTTGCTGAGCTTCCATGGTTTGCCTGAGCGGCACCTGACCAAGCTCGACCCGACCGGCAATCATTGCTTCAAAAATGAAGATTGCTGCAAGAACGCCTCGGCTGCCGTATTGGCCACTTGTTATCGCGCCCAATGCCTGCGCACTGCGGCGTTGTTCGCTGAGCGCATGGGGCTGCCGGACGGCAAGTGGTCGGTGTCGTTTCAGTCGCGGCTGGGCCGGGCGAAATGGATCGAGCCCTACACCGAAGCGCGGCTGGATGAACTGGCCAAAAGCGGCGTGAAGAAGATTCTGGTGATGTGCCCGGCGTTCGTCGCCGATTGCATCGAGACCCTGGAAGAGATCGGCGATCGCGGCAAGGAACAGTTTTGTGAGGCAGGGGGCGAGGAGTTGGTGCTGGTGCCGTGCCTGAATGACGACCCGCAATGGGCGAAGGCGTTGGCAACACTTTGTGAACGGGCGCCACTGGCCCTCTAGCAAGAGCCAAAAGCTTCGCGAGCAAGCCCGCTCCCACNTGCATTTCAATGTGGGAGCGGGCTTGCTCGCGAAGGCTGACTGTCAGGCGATGAAGATCTAAAAGTTTAGATCAGCGGCTCATCCGCCTTTTTCTGCTTCCAGCCGTCATTGCCCGGCAGCAGCAGGTTCAGCGCAATCGCCACCACCGCGCACAGCGCGATGCCTTTGAGGCCGAAGTCGTCCGGACCTGTGCCGGTGCCGACCAGCACACCGCCGATACCGAACACCAGGGTTACCGAAACGATCACCAGATTGCGCGCTTCGCCCAGGTCGATCTTGTGACGGATCAGGGTGTTCATCCCCACTGCCGCGATCGAACCGAACAGCAGACACAGAATCCCGCCCATCACCGGCACTGGAATACTTTGCAGCAGGGCGCCGAACTTGCCGATGAACGCCAGGCTGATGGCGAAGATCGCCGCCCAGGTCATGATTTTCGGGTTGTAGTTCTTGGTCAACATCACTGCGCCGGTGACTTCCGCGTAGGTCGTGTTGGGCGGGCCGCCGAACAGGCCGGCTGCCGTGGTGGCGATACCGTCACCGAGCAGGGTGCGATGCAGGCCCGGCTTCTTCAGGTAGTCGCGACCCGTCACGCTGCCGACGGCAATCACGCCGCCGATGTGTTCGATGGCCGGGGCCAAAGCTACCGGGACGATGAACAGGATTGCCTGCCAGTTGAACTCCGGTGCGGTGAAGGCCGGCAAGGCGAACCACGGTGCCGCGGCAATTTTTGCCGTGTCGACCACGCCGAAGTAGAAGGACAGGGCAAAACCCACCAGCACGCCGGAAATGATCGGCACCAGACGGAAAATGCCCTTGCCGAACACCGCCACGATCAACGTGGTCAGCAGCGCCGGCATCGAGATCATCATGGCGGTCTGGTAATGGATCAGTTCCGAACCGTCGCCGGCCTTGCCCATCGCCATGTTCGCGGCAATCGGCGCCATGGCCAGACCGATGGAAATGATCACAGGGCCGATCACCACCGGCGGCAGCAAACGGTCAATGAACCCGGTGCCTTTGATCTTCACGGCCAGGCCGAGGAAGGTGTAGACGAAACCGGCCGCCATCACGCCGCCCATGGTCGCGGCGAGGCCGAACTGGCCCTTGGCGAGAATGATCGGGGTAATGAAGGCGAAGCTCGACGCCAGGAATACCGGCACCTGACGTCCGGTGACGATCTGGAACAGGATCGTTCCCAGACCTGCGGTAAACAGTGCCACGTTCGGGTCAAGGCCCGTGATCAGTGGCATCAGCACCAGGGCGCCGAAAGCCACGAACAGCATCTGTGCGCCGGACAGCACCGTGCGCCAGAGCGGATCGTTGAACTCTTGCTGCATGCTTACGCGTCCTTCTGCTTGGTGCCGAAGATCTTGTCACCGGCATCGCCAAGCCCAGGAATGATGTAACCGTGCTCGTTGAGTTTCTGATCGATGGACGCGGTGTAGATGATCACGTCCGGGTGAGCTTTCTCGACAGCGGCAATGCCTTCCGGCGCGGCAACCAGCACCATCGCGCGGATGTCCTTGCAACCGGCTTTCTTCAGCAGGTCGATGGTTGCGACCATGGAGCTGCCGGTGGCGAGCATCGGGTCGATGATCATCGCCAGGCGTTCGTCGATTTCCGGAACCAGTTTTTCCAGATAGGTGTGGGCCTGCAGGGTTTCTTCGTTACGGGCAACGCCCACGGCACTGACTTTTGCGCCCGGGATCAGGCTCAGCACGCCTTCGAGCATGCCGATGCCGGCACGCAGGATCGGCACGACGGTAATCTTCTTGCCGGCGATTTTCTCGACCGACACAGTGCCGCACCAACCTTCGATATCGTAGGTTTCCAGCGGCAGGTCTTTGGTCGCTTCATAGGTCAACAGGGCACCGACTTCCTGCGCGAGTTCGCGGAAATTCTTGGTGCTGATGTCTGCACGGCGCATAAGGCCAAGTTTGTGACGGATCAGCGGATGGCGGATCTCTTGGATGGACATTGGGAAAGGCTCCGGCGGCGGGCAAAAAAACCGGCCTAGATTAATCTATCCGACGGTGATGTCCTATAGGACATACAGTACGTTAGTCCACAAATGCTTGATTCGGCCGTGCGGGATGCGTACCTTTGCTCGCTTTTCCGAAACAGACCCCCCTTGGAGAGCGCCATGTCCGCTGATCTCGAGCATATCCGTCAAATCATGCGAGAGGCTGACTGCCTGTACACCGAAGCTGAAGTCGAGGCTGCCATTGCCCGCGTCGGTGCACAAATCAACGAACAACTGGCCGACAGCAACCCGGTGGTGTTCTGCGTGATGAACGGCGGCCTGATCTTCTCCGGCAAACTGCTGACCCATCTGCATTTCCCGCTGGAAGCGTCCTACCTGCACGCCACCCGCTATCGCAACGAAACCAGCGGCGGCGACCTGTTCTGGAAAGCCAAGCCGGAAGTCTCGTTCATCGACCGTGATGTGCTGATCATCGACGACATTCTCGACGAAGGTCACACCCTGGGCGCGATCATCGACTTCTGCCGTCACGCCGGCGCGCGCAAAGTGCACACCGCCGTGCTGATCGACAAGGACCACGACCGCAAGGCCCGTCCTGACCTGAAAGCCGATTTCGTCGGTCTGCCGTGCATCGACCGTTACATCTTCGGCTACGGCATGGACTACAAAGGCTACTGGCGCAACGCCAACGGGATCTTCGCCGTCAAAGGCATGTAAGAACCCCTGAAAGATCGCAGCCCCAGGCTGCGATCTTTTGCTTTTAAAGACTGCTAAAGTGCTCGGCCCCGCCTCCCGGAGTCTGTCATGAGCCTCTTGATCCGCAGCTGCGCCGCCCTGTTGCTGACCCTCAGCCTGCCCCTGGCCGCCGCCCCGATGCACAGTCAATTCCTGCCGCCGGACGACCTGACCCTGCGTGATGCCGATCCCGAGCAGCAGCAACTGTTGCAGGTCACCGATTATTCCGTGGTGGTCGGCGCTCAGCGCCAGTCCAATCAGCAGCCGATTCCGGTCACCTCTTCGTTGATGATCCGCCTCAAAGGCAAGTCCCTGAACAAAGGGGCGACGATCAATCAGGTGCTGGTCAACTTCGATGGCGAAAGCAAAAGCCTGAAAAAACCGGTGTATGACGACAAGAGCAAGACCCTGACGCTCTACTACCCGCTGGCCCAGTACCGGGTGGTGATCGATCTGTTGCGCAACGATACGGTCTACGTGCAATTTCTCAGTTACGCCAACGGCCACATCTGGGCCGATTTGCACACCGGCAGTACGCGCTCGCGTTGAGCCTTGTGCCTGCGCAGGGGTAAACTGCCCGCCCCGTGAAATGTCTGCGAGCTGGAGTCGGCAATGCGTAAAGATAAGAAGCAAGTGATTGGTGACGAGATCGGCGATGAGCAGATCAAGCTGTTCCTCGATTTTGAGCCGGTCGACGCCACCTCGCCGTCGCTGCACAAACTGGTCAAGGCTTACCGTGGCCTGCGCATCGACGATTTCGAACGCTTCCTGACGTTCTTCGTCGAAGCCGGTTATGACCTCGATGGCAAGGACGAGCACGGCAAGACTTTCATCGACCAGATCCGCGATCAACGCAACGCTGCGGAATACATCGAGCTGATCGAGAAAGCACGCGGCTGATCGCCCGAAGTTTTCCACAGGCATAAAAAAACGCCCCGCACTCATCGAGTGCGGGGCGTTTTTCATGGAGCCGAATCAGGCGTAGCTTTCGGTCTCGTTGCTGGCTTCAACCAGTTCCAGCGCGACGTTGTTCTGCGTGTTGATCTTGCGATACAGCGCAGCGTCGGTTTCCAGGACCTTTTCACGGGCCGGGAAGATTTCCGCCAGTTTGGCAGCCCATTCACCCTTGGCCTTGGCCGGGAAGCACTTCTCGATCAGTTCCAGCATGATCGAAACGGTCACCGAAGCACCCGGCGAAGCACCGAGCAGGGCGGCGAGGGAGCCGTCCTTCGCGGCCACCAGTTCGGTACCGAACTGCAGGATGCCGCCCTTTTTCGGGTCTTTCTTGATGATCTGCACCCGTTGACCGGCCACTTCCAGGCGCCAGTCTTCGGCTTTCGCCTCGGGGTAGAAACGGCGCAGGGATTCCAGGCGCTGTTCCATCGACTGCATCACTTCGCTGACCAGGTACTTGGTCAGGTCCATGTTGTTTTTCGCCACGGCCAGCATCGGCCCAATGTTGCCGGCGCGAACCGACAGCGGCAGGTCCATGAAGGAGCCATGCTTGAGGAACTTGGTGGTGAAGCCGGCGTATGGCCCGAACAGCAGGGATTTCTTGCCGTCGACCACGCGGGTGTCCAGGTGCGGTACCGACATCGGAGGCGAACCCACGGCGGCCTGGCTGTAAACCTTGGCCTGGTGATGCTTGACCACTTCCGGGTTGTCGCAACGCAGCCACTGGCCGCTGATCGGGAAGCCGCCGAAGCCTTTGCTTTCTTCGATGCCCGAAGCCTGCAGCAGCGGCAGGGCCGCGCCACCGGCGCCGAGGAACACGAACTTGGCGTCGACTTCACGGCTGCTGCCGCTGTTGACGTCCTTGATGCTGACGGTCCAGCCATTGCCGTTACGCTTGAGGCCGGTCACGCGCTTGCAGTACTTGACCTGGGCATCGGGGGCGCTGGTCAGGTGCTTGAGCAACTGATTGGTCAGGGCGCCGAAGTTGACGTCGGTGCCGTTGATCACGCGGGTGGCGGCGAGTACCTGGTCTTTTGGACGACCCGGCATCATCAGCGGCATCCACTCGGTCATCTTCGCCTTGTCTTCGGTGTATTCCATGTCGGCGAAGGCGTGGTGCTTGCGCAGCGTATTGAAACGTTCCTTGAGGAACGACACGCCTTTCTCACCCTCGACGTAACTCAGGTGCGGCACCGGGCTGATAAAGGATTTGCACGAGCCGAACGTGCCCTTCTTGGTCAGGTACGACCAGAACTGCTTCGACACCTCGAACTGGGTATTGATGTGCACGGCCTTCTTGATGTCGACGGTGCCGTCGGCAGCCTGCGGCGTGTAGTTCAGCTCGCACAGGCCGGCGTGGCCGGTACCGGCGTTGTTCCAGGGGTTGGAACTCTCCGCGGCACCGGAATCCATCAGCTCGACGACTTCCAGCTTGATCGCCGGGTCGAGCTCTTTGAGCAGTACTGCGAGGGTGGCACTCATGATGCCGGCCCCAACCAGAACTACGTCGACTGCTTCGTTATGCGCCATTTAACGCGTCTCCAAAATCTGCAGCACCAAATTGTCGGCATGGCTGCCAGGCGTCCAGGGCAGGTCAGTGAGGCCCCGGGTATCCTTGGTCAGGTGTGCCATGTCCGAATCTTCGCAATTTTTCGCAACTTCGACGGATGCGTGCGGCCTGGCTTCAAGAGTCCTATGAACTCATTTCGGCACGGGGCTGGCAATTCGACTTATGGTCGAGACATCCGTTTGTGCAACCAAATCCGTAGCGGACAGGCTTCAGGCTCCGGTATTCGAGGCGTTCCCGTTCCTGTGTCGTTGGGCTGTTTCAGACGCTAATGGTGCATGTTCAGACGCAAAACTATTCATTTGCTCGCCACACTCTTGTGAAGTTGTGAAAACCCGTTTTTTTCACGCTCTTTTGAAGACGTGAACCTCAAAAAGGGCTGTCCGGGGCTGGCACCGTGCCCGAGGGGGCAAACAACTCAGTGGCCGAGCGTCATGACAGCTCTGCAGATTCGCGAAAAGCGGGATTTGCCAGGGAAACAGCAAGCACGCCAGCTTCACTCGATCTGTGTGGGCGGCTCTCTGTGGGCGATTTGGATGCCAATGCAAGCGCATTGACGCTGTTGCGGGGCCCGATCAGGAGACGTCCTTATAATCGGGGGGAGATTGTATCGAAGAAATGCGGGGAGTTGGTCGAGTTTAATGACTTTTATTAGGCATCCGGTCAGATGCTCAACATCGCCTGAGCACGTGCGCGTGGGCGCTGCTGTTCGACCCGGGCGCTGGCGGGCAGTGGCTGGTGCAGCCAGTTGAGGCGGATTTCCTCGATTTCCACCCAGCCGTCACCCATCGGTTGCAGGCTGCATTGCTTGAAGGCCTGGCAATGGCCGTTGCGGTCGAGCAGGGCGAAGCTGCGGTGCAGCGGGCGTGGGGCGAACAACGAGATCAGATAGCGCATGGCAGTGCTCCTTTTGGGGATCTGTGAGCAAGATTGTCAAAAGGCCGTGACGCGAACGTGTATGGGGAGTGAAGAATGTGTGACAGGAACCGCTGGCGGCGGGTTTTGTCTGACATTTCAGTGCTGGTGACCCACAGTGGCCCACCGCTATACTGCCGGCCTGTCTGTGCCTGATTCTGGAGAGAAGAGCATGTTGCAACGCCTGTTGTTCGGTTTGATCACTGTGACCAGTTTGACCCTGGTTGGCTGCGCCCACAGCCCGCAACAACTGAGCCCGGAACCGAAGCTGACCACTCAGCTGGCACCGGTCGGCCATGGCCAGCCTGTCGTGGTCCGCGTGGTCGACGGTCGTCCGTCGCCAACCCTCGGCACCCGTGGCGGCCTGTACCCGGAAACCAGCGCCATCACCGTGCAGCGCGAGCAGATCCTGCCGAAGTTGCAGGCCCAGGCTGAAGCCGCCGTGCGTCTGCTCGGGTTCACCCCGACCAACAACGCGCCCAATGCACCGCAACTGACCGTGACCCTGGCCGAACTGAAATACCAGTCGCCCAAAGAAGGCATGTACGTGACCGAAGCCACCATCGGCGCCACCTTCCGCTCCGACGTGCAGAACGCCAACCGTCGCTACAGCGGCCGTTACGGTGCCTCGCTGGATCAGCGTTTCGGCATGGCGCCGAACCAGGAAACCAACACCAAACTGGTCAGCGACGTGCTGAGCGATGCGCTGACCCGTCTGTTCAAGGATCCGACCGTGGGTCAGGTCCTCGCCGAGTAAGTATTCGGTTGCTGTGAAAAAGCCCGGGGCCAGTGATGGCTCCGGGCTTTTTCGTTCAGGCGGCTTGTGAATAGAAGTCGAGAACGCTGACGCCGGTCAGCAAATCAGTCTCGGGCAAGTCCGCATGCTGATGGCCGCCGAGGGCGCAATACACCAGCCAGTGGCGGTCCTGAACATTGAAGGCCAGGCTGCCGACGAGGGTCTGCTGTTCGTCGGACGGGGAGATGAGGTACAGGCGATCCTGGTTTTCAGCGTGAAGCATGTCGCGTTCCGTGTCGGTTTCGAGGCGCGCAGGGTGACTGAAACAAATGACGATGCCGTGACACAGGACAGCCATCGGTCGATTGTGGGGTTATTTGTCGTAAAGATTGGGGTTGGCGGGGAGGGTTCCGGTAGAATCCGCGCCGCGGTCGTCGGTCTGGCGCTCGCCATACCGGTTTAGATTGAGGTCTGTGATGTCGCTGCACTTGATGACGCTGTTTACCGCCCATCCCGCCAAACTGATCAATCTGCTCGCCCTGCTGTTGGCCTTTCCCGGCAGTTGGCTGCTGCACGCGACCCGTCGCCGTGAACAACGGGCGATGGCCAGTATCGCGGCCCAGCGCCAGAGTCAGCCGAATCAGGAACCGGTGCTCGATTGGGCGACCCTGCGCATGAACCGCTTCTTCTACCGCTTCGGTTTTGCCTGCCTGGGCCTGGCGCTGCTGGTGTCGTGGATCAGTACCCGCTTCTGAACGAAGAACGGCGCCCGAAGGCGCCGTTTTTGTCTCTTGCCGAAACCGCTTACAGCGGCAGGCCAGCCTTGACCCGGTACTGATTGCGCACCGGCGTCGCATATTGCAGCACCAGATACGGACGATGCTCCTCAGGGCAGGCGTCCAGACGGTTCTGCCATTCTTCCTGGGCCTTGGCCAGTTCCTCGGCACCGAACACGTCGGTAGCCTTCGGTACGTTCAGCTGCGGATCGGCATCCGCCCATTGCGCATACGCCAGGTAATGCACCGGGAACAGCCGGTAGCCGCCGAGAATCTGCTTGTCCATCTCGACCGCCAATTGCTTGGTGTCCTCGTACAGCTCGGTGATCGGCGCGGCGAAGTTCACGTGCACCCGGCCCTTGTAGCCGGTGATGCCCTTGGCGATGCTCACGTCATCCTCGCCCGGCGCCTTGCTGTAGGTGCCGGTGGTGGCGCGGATGTACAGCTCGCGGGCCTTGGCCTGGTCGCACGGGTCGTATTCGTAGCTGATCGACACCGGGGTCAGGTTCAGCGACTGAATGACTTCGCCGAACGGCTCGTCCTTGCGGCTCATGTGGAACATCTTGAGAATCGCCGACTCGGTACGGTCATCGCCGTCCTTGGCCCGGCCCTCGGCCTGGGCGATCCAGATCGAGGCGCAGTCGTTGCGGATCGAGTGGTTGATGTACGCCGACAGCAGTTGATAGGCGGCCATTTTCTCGCGGCGCCCGGTGATCGAACGGTGCACGATGAAGCTCTTGTTCAAGCGCATCAGGTCGCTGACGAACGGCTTTTGTAGCAGGTTATCGCCAATCGCGATGCGCGGCGTCGGCAGGCCTGCGTGGTACACGGCGTAGTTGACGAAGGCCGGGTCCATCACGATGTCGCGGTGGTTGGCGATGAACAGATAAGCGCTGCCGGACTTGAATTGCTCGACACCGGTGTAGGTCACGCCGTCGGTGGCGCGCTCGATGGTGTGGTCGACGTAGAACTCGACCTTGTCCTGCAAAGTGGCCACGGAGGTTACGTCGGCAAACTCACGACGCAGCCGATGGGCTATAAGTGGTTTGAGCATCCAGCCGAAGGCACCGGCAAAACGCGGGAAGCGGAAGTGGGTGAGGATATCTAGAAACGCCTTGTCGCCGAGCAGTCGCGCCAGTACCGCAGGTACTTCGCTGTCGTCGTAAGGTCGGATGGCATCGAATTCGCCCATCATGCTCTCTTGTTGGAAACGGCTAGGGTAAGTAAAGGTTTTGATCGAAAACCAACGGGGCACGGTCTGAAAAAGTAGCCAGACAAAAATAGCCCTGCAAATAGACCGGCGATTATACGCACAAGTCACCCGGGAGACCGCGATGCTGGAAAGCGCAGTATATGAATGTCCGTATTGTGGTGAAGAGGTCGAGACGACCGTGGATCTCTCCGCTGGCGACCAGACCTATATTGAAGACTGTCAGGTGTGTTGTCGGCCGATCACCTTTGTGTTGCAGGTCCATGGAGAGGACTGGTTTCTGGAAGTCTTCAGCGAAAACGAGTGAGGCGCGCCCATGCAGCGAATCTACGAGCCGGAAAACCTGATGGAAGGCGAGATGCTCAAGGGCATGCTCGCCAGCGAGGGCATCGAGGCGCATCTGGTCGGGCGCGATCTGCTGGGCGGCACGGGCGAGTTGCCGATCTTTGGCCTGTTGGGCCTGTCGGTCGATAACGACCAGGCCGAATACGCCCGCGAGCTGATCAGTGCGTACAATGCCGCGCTGCCGCTGCCCGGCGATGAACCGGACAGCTATCCCGGGACGCTGGTCTGTTAGGCTGGCGTTCGTTTTATTTGTGAGTCGTGCTGCCCCATGTGTGGACGTTATGCCCTGTTTCGCTGGAACCGCGATTTCGCGAGCCTGCCAGGTTTTCCTGCCGATCAGCAGGCGCAGTGGAACATTTCCCCCAACGATTCGGTGTTGATGCTGCGCGCCGAACCCGACGGCCAGCGCACGCTGGCCCGTGCCCGTTGGGGGCTGACACCGCCGTGGCTGACCGACCTGTCGCGCACCCCGGCCCACGCCCGGGCCGAAACCGTCGCCGAGCAACCGATGTTTCGCGAGGCCCTGCGCCTGCGCCGCTGCCTGCTGCCGGCCAACGGTTTCTACGAATGGCGCGGCAATGTGCGCAAACGGCCGTACTGGCTGACGCCGGGGGAGGGGGCTTCGTTGTTTTTTGCGGCGATCTGGGAGGCGTATCCGGTGCAGGAACAGGTGTGGCTGAGCACGGCTGTGATCACCCAGTCGGCGGCCAGTCAGCGCCGGCCATTGATTCTCGATGAGGCGGGGCAGGCGGCGTGGCTTGATCCGGAAACGCCGCTGCATGTCCTGCAAGGCCTGCTCGCCAGCGAACCCTCCGCCTTGCGCGAGCGGGTGCTGGCGAACCTGGTCAATGATCCGAAGCTCAACGGGCCGGAGTGCCTGACTCCGGCCTGATCGGTCAGACCTTGAACTGATTGATCAACCGCCGCTGCTGCTCCGCCAGTTTGGTCAGATCGGCACTCGCCGAACTCGACTCATCCGCACCACCCGCCACTTCGTTCGCCACCTGACCGATATTGATCACATTGCGGTTGATATCGTCGGCCACCGCGCTCTGTTCTTCGGCGGCGCTGGCGATCTGGGTGTTCATGTCGTTGATCACCGACACCGCCTGAGTAATGGTCTCCAGCGCCTCCGCGGCCTTGGCCGCGTGCTGCACGCTTTCGTCGGTGCGGTTCTGGCTGTCCTCCATGACCCGCACCACATCGCGGGTGCCCTGTTGCAGTTGCTGGATCATGCTCTGGATTTCTTCGGTGGCCTTCTGGGTCTTCTGCGCCAGGTTGCGCACCTCATCGGCCACTACCGCAAAACCGCGTCCTTGTTCACCCGCACGAGCCGCTTCAATCGCCGCGTTGAGGGCCAGCAGATTGGTCTGCTCGGCGATCCCGCGAATGGCGATGAGGATCGCGTTGATGTTCTCGCTGTCCTTGGCCAGGGTCTGCACCACGTCCACAGCCTTGCCGATTTCCACGGCCAGTACGCCAATCGAGTTGGAGGTGTCGCGCACGATCTGCATGCCCTGGCTGGCGGCCTGATCGGCGTGGCTGGCCGCTTGTGCTGCCTGGGTCGCGTTACGCGCCACGTCTTGCGCGGTGGCAGTCATTTCCTGCACGGCGGTGGCGACCTGATCGATTTCGGCCATCTGTTTCTGAATGCCGATATTGGTGCGGATCGCGATGTCCGCCGTGTGCTCCGAGGAATCGCTGACGCTCTGTACCGACGACACCACCTGCGTGATCATCCCCTGCAATTTGGCGAGGAAGGTATTGAAGCCTTTGGCGATTGAACCGAGTTCGTCGTTGCGATCACTGGTCAGGCGACGGGTCAGGTCGCCTTCGCCTTGGGCGATGTCATCGAGCATGGTCACCATTTGTTTGAGCGGACGGGCGATGCCGTGGCCCACCAGCCAGATCACCAGCAGGCCGAGGCCGGCAATGATCAGGCCGACCATGGCCATGCCGAAGGTGTCGGATTTGCGCTGGGCGTCGAGGTCGCCTTGGAGCTTTTGCAGATCGGCCATCACCGCGTCGAGCGGCAGTTGCAGCATCAGCGTCCAGCGTGCGTCGGTCTGGCCGATGCCGAATGGCAGGTACAACTCGATCCGGCCTTGCTCTTTATTGACGGTGTAAGTCACTTCGCCGCGCTTGAGATTGGCCATGTTGGCAATCTGCTGGGCGTCGAGGATGTCGCTGACCTTCTCGCCGAATTTGCTCGGGTCCTTGGTGTAGGCGACGATCCGGCCGTTGCCGCCGATCAGGGCCATTTGCCCGGCGCCGCTGTACAGTTTCTGGTTGGCGCTCAGGAGCATTTCCTGGATGAAGTTCACCGACAGGTCGGCGCCGACGATGCCCTGGAAGGCGCCGTTGAGCATGATCGGTTCGATAAAGGAGGCGAGCATGACGATCTTGTCGCCGACCTTGTACGGGGCCGGATCGATCACGCAGGGCTTTTTGGTTTCTTTCGAGCACAGGTAGTACTCGCTGGCGCGCACGCCGGTGGACAGGACTTTCTGGTCGTCGACGTCCACCAGTTTGTCCAGGCCCAGGGTGCCGTCGTCATTGCGGAACCACCACGGCAGGAAGCGCCCGTTGCCAGGGTCGATCCCGACAACCTGGGTGCCGACGTAGGCCGCGTCATTATGGTCCAGTGCGTTTTTTTCCCAGCCGATGTAAGTGCCGAGAATCTTCGGATTCTTCTCGACGTTTTCCTTGATCAGGCTGATCAGTTGCTCGCGGCTGACGGTCAGTCGCGGCTGGCCGTCGGCGCCCGGCGTGCCGAGCAGGGCGTTGACCCGTACCAGTCCGCCGGCTATCAACAGCGGCGCTTCCAGTTCGCGCTGGATCTGGCTGACCTGTGTCTGCGCCAGCGACGTCAGGCGCTGTTCGATGACTTGCTCGAACTGGGCCTGGGTCCGTTGCTGGACCATTTCCTGGGTGCGGGCACCGGAGAACAGCGCATACAGCACCAGCGCGGCGACCACGCTGAGTACGATGGCGCCGGCCAGGGCGGCCACGGAAAACTGGATCGACTTGAACTTCATGGGAGCTCCGCACGCGAGAGGACGTCTGCGCTGTTGTATCGGCAGCCACTGTTGCGCCATGAGGTGCGGAGCAAGTGATTACAGCCGGATGTCGCAAATGGACCAGTGCACGACGCAGTTGCAGCGGGCTCGGCGGTGGATGTGAATTTTTTCCTGCAGGGCTGGCGGGCATGTTCTGAAAACAGGTGCAACACGTCCGTTGTATCTGGCGCCGATACAATTACCCGCCTAGGATACGCGACAGGTTTTCAGGGAGCTTTTGAATGAACAAGACATTGGTTGTAAGTGCACTGAGCGCAGCGCTGTTGCTGGCCGGTTGTCAGTCGGTCAACACCACCAGCGGCGGTGCCGTGGGCGTGGAACGCAAGCAGTACATGTTCAGCATGCTGTCCTCGCAAGAGGTCGACCAGATGTATGCCCAGTCCTATCAGAAGACCGTGGGCGAAGCGTCCAGCAAAGGTGTGCTGGACAAGACCAGCAACGATGCCAAGCGTGTTCAGGCGATTGCAAACCGTCTGATCGCTCAGGCACCGAACTTCCGCCCGGACGCTGCGCAGTGGAAATGGGAAGTCAACCTGATCAAGAGCGACGAGCTCAACGCCAACTGCGGTCCTGGCGGCAAGATCATTTTCTACACCGGGCTGATCGACAGCCTGAAACTCACCGACGATGAAATCGCCGCAGTCATGGGCCATGAAATCGCCCACGCCTTGCGCGAGCATGGTCGTGAAGCGATGTCCAAGGCCTATGGCATCGAAATGGCCAAGCAGGGCGCCGGTGCGTTGCTCGGCCTGGGTCAGGACAGCCTGGCGCTGGCCGATACCGTGGCCAACTACGGCATGACCCTGCCCAACAGCCGCGCCAACGAGAACGAAGCCGACCTGATCGGTCTGGAACTCGCCGCGCGTGCCGGGTACAACCCGAACGCCGCCATCACTTTGTGGGACAAGATGAGCAAGGCCTCTGAAGGCGCGCCGCCGGAGTTCATGAGCACTCACCCGTCTTCCAGCAGCCGCACGGCTGCGTTGCAGGCGGCGATTCCGAAGGTCATGCCGCTTTACGAGAAGGCGCCCAAGTCCTGAAGCCATGATCGCTCCCGCACTCAATGCGGGAGCGATCTGCCGGATCAAACCCAGCCGCTGCTCTGCATCGCCTTGTACACCGCGACAATCGCCAGGATCAGGAACGCCGAGGCCGCCAGTCGACGGATCAGGGTCAGCGGCAGTTTCTCTGCCGCAAAATTACCCGCCAGTACCACCGGCACGTTCGCGATCAGCATGCCCGCCGTGGTGCCAATAATCACCAGCCACAGCTCCGGGTATTGCGCGGCCAGCATCACGGTGGCGATCTGAGTCTTGTCGCCGATTTCCGCAAGAAAGAACGCAATCAGCGTGGTCAGGAATGGCCCGAACTTGCGGGCGGTGCTGGCTTCATCGTCATCCATCTTGTCCGGCACCAACGTCCACAGGGCGGTGGCGGCGAAGCTCGCGGCAAGAATCCAGTGCAGGACCGAATCGGAGAAGAAACTGCCGAACCAGGCGCCGACCGCACCGGCTGCCGCGTGGTTGGCCAGGGTCGCAGCGACGATACCGGCGATGATCGGCCAGGGTTTGCGAAAGCGAGCGGCCAGAATCAGCGCGAGCAGTTGCGTCTTGTCGCCGATTTCGGCCAAGGCAACGATTGCGGTGGGAACGAGTAACGAGTCCAGCATCAGGATTTCCTAAGGGGCGGGTCGACACGGCTATGACACGTACAGCCTTCCCGCCCCGGGTAAGGTGTGCGTGTCATAGGTCTTGTCAAACCCTGCGATCCGTCTGCTGCGGACGCTTGGGTCGCATACGCCATGATCTGAGGATCAAGTATGTTGACGTATGCCGGACGAGCATGGCGCTCGTGGGAGACTACTCCCCTAGGACGGAGCGGATTCTGCCTAGGCAGAATCCATTCGGCAAGTGCTAATTTTCAGCCGCGCTTGGCCCGGTAAATCCGGAATCCATTGCCTTCGGCCTTGATCGCACAGACCCCGAGATGCTCTTCGATCAGCGGTTGATATTTCAGGAAGCTGTTGGCAACCAAGCGAAGTTCGCCACCGTTTTTCAGATGTTTGGCCGCTTTTCGTAGCAAGTTTTCGGTAGCGAAATAGTCGGTATGCACACCGACATGGAACGGCGGGTTGCTCAGGATCGCGTTCAAACCCATCGGCGCGGCGTCGATGCCGTCACCGGTCAGCACTTCGGCTTCCAGACCGTTGGCCGCCAGGGTCAAACGGCTGCTGGCGGCAGCGAAGGCATCAACGTCGAGCAACGTGACCTGATTGTGCGGGTAACGACGCTTGACCGCCGCACCCAGCACGCCGGCGCCGCAACCAAAGTCCAGCAGATGGCCGCTCGGCAGTTTGTCCAGATGTTCCAGCAGCAGGGCGCTGCCGCGATCCAGTCGGCCGTGGCTGAATACGCCTGGCAGGCTGATGACTTTCAACGGACCTTCGGCCAGCGGCAGTTCGTAGGTCTGCGCCAGGCTTTCCAGCGGTTTGGCTTCGGGAGCGTTGGCCACCGTCACTTGCCACAACTGGCAATGGCGCGCGCTGTCGAGCTTGCGCGGCTTGCCGAACGGGTTGAGCTGTTTGGAGGCGCCTTCGATACCGCTGCGTTTTTCCCCGACCAGATACACCTCGCGCCCGGCCAGGCGTGAAGCCACGGCATTGAGGATGTAATCGGTCAGGTCCTTGGCCTTGGGCAGGAACACCACGGCGTTGGTGAATTCGCGCTCCGGCACGTTCACGCCAAAATGGCTGCGGCCTTCGAAACGCGCATCGAGTGCAGCCTGGTCGCCGGCGTGCCAGCACCAGCCAAACGCCTCGGGCAGGCGCCCCAAAAGATCATCGGCAGGCAAACCGGCCAGCAACACTGAACCCTGGAATAACTCGGCCTGACGAAGCAGTACTTCACTGCGCGGATCCATAACTGCTCCTGTGAAAAAAAGTGCCGCAGTTTATCAACTGACGACCCGCAGCGCCTTACCGCTGTAGAACGCCTGGGTGTTTTCCACCAGTTGGCCGACGATTCGCTGCCGCGCTTCGCGGCTGCCCCAGGCGTTGTGCGGGGTAATGATCAGGCGCGGGATGTCGGCGGCCAGCAGCGGATTGCCTTGGGTCGGCGGTTCGACGCTCAGCACATCGGTGGCCGCGCCGCCCAGATGACCGCTGCGCAGGGCATCGGCCAGGGCCTGTTCGTCGATCAGTCCACCACGGGCGGTGTTGACCACGAAAGCGCCGGGTTTCATCGAAGCGAGTTCGCGGGCGCCGATGAAGTGCCGAGTGTGTTCGTTGAGCGGGCAGTGCAGGGTGAGGGCGTCGATCTGCGGCAGCAATTCTTCCAGCGGCAGACGATCCGGACGGGCCGGTCGCCCCGGAATCTGCCCCAGCAACACGCGCATGCCGAAGGCTTCGGCCAGACGCGCGACCGCGCCGCCGAGTTCGCCGTGACCGAGCAAGCCAAGGGTTTTGCCTTCCAGCTCAACGATCGGGTAATCCAGCAGGCAGAACTGTTTCGCCTGCTGCCAGCGACCGTCACCGACGGCTTTTTGATAATCGGCCAGGCGCGTGGCGAGGTTGAGCAGCAGCATGATCGTGTGCTGCGCCACCGACGGGGTGCCGTAGCCCTGGCAGTTGCACACGGTGATGCCGTGGGCGCGGGCGGCGGCCAGATCGACGTTGTTGGTGCCGGTCGCGGTGATCAGGATCAGTTTCAGTTGTGGGTTGGCGGCCATGGCGGCAGCATCGATCAGCACTTTGTTGCTGATCGCCACGGTTGCACCTTGCAGGCGCTCGGCTACCTGCGCAGGCAACGTCTGGGCGAACAGTTGCAGATCACTGAAGCAGTCACGCAAAGGGCTCAGATCGAGATCGCCAAGATCCAGCGAAGGGTGATCGAGGAATACGGCGCGGTGGGCGTTCGTCATCAACTGTACCTGTCGTGCTTTGAAGGGAAGGCGTAATCTGCCGAGCCTACCAGATGAAACAACTCGTTACGCTTGGCCGAAAGGAGCCCCCATGTACTGGACCGAATTCTTGACCGTTGCCCTGATTCACCTGCTGGCCGTCGCCAGCCCCGGTCCTGATTTTGCCGTGGTGGTGCGCGAAAGCGTGACCCACGGTCGACGCGCCGGGACCTGGACCGCGTTGGGCGTGGGCACGGCGATTTTCCTGCACGTGGGTTATTCGCTGCTGGGGATCGGTCTGATCGTTTCTCAATCGATCGTGCTGTTCAACGCCTTGAAATGGGCAGCCGCCGCGTACCTGCTGTACATCGGCTTCAAGGCCCTGCGCGCGCAACCGGCGAACACCGTGAGCGATGATCTGCACAAAGAGGCCGGCGAGCGCACCGCCCGTGGCGCGTTCACTTCGGGTTTCGTGACCAACGGCCTGAACCCGAAAGCCACGCTGTTCTTCCTGTCGCTGTTCACCGTGGTGATCAACCCGCACACCCCGCTGACAGTCCAGGCCGGTTACGGCATTTATCTCGCCGTTGCGACCGCCACCTGGTTCTGCCTGGTGGCCATGTTGTTCAGCCAGCAACGCGTGCGCGCCGGTTTCGCCCGCATGGGCCACTGGTTCGACCGCACCATGGGCGCGGTGCTGATCGCCATCGGCGTGAAACTCGCGTTCACCGAGATGCATTGATCCTTCTGCGCTGTCATCTGTTTCGGCAAATGCTGGCGCAAAGCTAGCATTTGTACGGCTCTGCAAATCATTCCTTTGGCTGATTTGGCTGACGTATAACGGTTCTAGAGTACGAAACTCCAAAGCCAACACCGTGCAGTCAGAAAAGGGATTCTTATGTTGCAGACTCGCGTCATTCCGCCCGCCGAAGGGGCGTACCAGTATCCACTGCTGATTAAACGGCTGCTGATGTCCGGTGCCCGTTACGAGAAAACCCGCGAGATCATCTACCGTGACCAGCTGCGCTACAGCTACCCGACCCTGATCGAGCGGGTCGCGCGGCTGGCCAACGTGCTGACGGCGGCCGGGGTCAAGGCTGGTGACACCGTGGCGGTGATGGACTGGGACAGCCATCGCTACCTGGAGTGCATGTTTGCGATTCCGATGATCGGCGCGGTGATCCACACCATCAACGTGCGCCTGTCGCCGGAACAGATCCTCTACACCATGAACCACGCCGAGGACCGCTTCGTGCTGGTCAACAGCGAGTTCGTCGGGCTGTACCAGGCCATTGCGCCACACCTGACCACGGTGGAGAAAACCCTGCTGCTGACCGATCTGCCGGAAAAAACCGCCGATCTGCCGAATCTGGTCGGCGAGTACGAGCAACTGCTGGCGGCCGCGAGTCCGCAGTACGACTTCCAGGATTTTGACGAAAACTCGGTCGCCACCACGTTCTACACCACGGGCACCACCGGCAATCCGAAGGGCGTGTATTTCACCCATCGGCAACTGGTGCTGCACACCATGGGTGTGTCGACCATCATGGGCGCCATCGACAGCGTGCGGTTGCTGGGCACCAACGACGTGTACATGCCGATCACCCCGATGTTCCACGTGCATGCCTGGGGTCTGCCGTATGTGGCGACCATGCTCGGGCTCAAGCAGGTTTATCCGGGGCGTTATGACCCGGAATTCCTGGTCGAGTTGTGGCGCAAGGAAAAGGTCACGTTCTCCCACTGTGTGCCGACCATCCTGCAGATGGTGCTCAATGCCAAGGGCGCGCAGGGCACCGATTTCGGCGGCTGGAAAATCGTCATCGGCGGCAGTGCGCTGAACCGCACGCTGTATGAAACGGCCAAGAGCAAAGGCATTCAGCTGACGGCTGCTTACGGCATGTCGGAAACCGGGCCACTGGTTTCGTGCGCGCATCTGAATGATGAGTTGATGGCGGGCACCGAAGACGAGCGCACCACCTATCGAATCAAGGCCGGCGTGCCGGGGCCATTGGTCGAAGCGGCGATCGTCGATACCGAAGGCAATTTTCTCCCGGCCGACGGCGAGACCCAGGGCGAACTGGTGCTGCGCGCACCGTGGCTGACCGAAGGCTATTTCAACGAACCGCAGAAGGGCGCCGAGCTGTGGGCCGGCGGCTGGCTGCACACCGGCGACGTGGCGACGCTCGACGCCATGGGTGTGATCGACATCCGCGACCGGATCAAGGACGTGATCAAGACCGGCGGCGAATGGATCTCCTCGCTGGACCTCGAAGACCTGATCAGTCGTCACATCGCGGTACGTGAAGTAGCAGTGGTGGGGATCGCCGATCCGCAGTGGGGCGAGCGTCCGTTTGCCTTGCTGGTGGTCCGCGAAGGGCATGCCATCGGGGCACGCGAGCTCAAGGAGCACCTCAAGCCGTTCGTTGAACTGGGGCACTTGAGCAAGTGGGCGATACCAAGCCAGATCGCGCTTGTTACTGAAATTCCCAAGACCAGTGTCGGCAAACTCGACAAGAAGCGCATCCGCCTCGACATCACTGAATGGCAGGCCAACAACAGCACCTTCCTCTCGACGCTTTGAGCGTCCGCTGGNCCAGACCCACCAAGCAAGCGCTTGGCTTGTGAAATTCGAATTTTCAGCCATCCTTGCCGTGCCGACATGTGTCGGACTGGCGAAAGGACTGTTCCAGAGTGGCCGGCAGCTGCAAATCACACTTTAGAGGGATCAAGCAGTACCACCTGCTGGCTATAGTCCGCTCAAGGATTTTTAAGAACGGGGCACACGCACAAACGGGGCGATGCAACATTGAAGCGATTTCGGGAGGCCGCTGGCACCCGGTCCTTCAGGCGTTTTTAAAAGTACTCACTGCCATAACAATAATGCACATGGAGTAGCGTCGATGACCTCAGTAAACCAGTTCTGGCGCCGGGCAAAGCTGCCTCTGGCCGTCAGTCTTGCTTCTTCGCTCGCCGGGCCCGCATTCGGCGTCAGTTTCAACGTCGGTGAAATCGAAGGCCAGTTCGACTCCTCCCTGTCGATCGGTGCCAGCTGGTCCACCCAGAGCCCGAACAAGAACCTCATCGGCGTCAACAACGGCGGTCACGGTCTGTCCCAGACTTCCGACGACGGCCATGCCAACTTCAAGAGCGGCGAAACCTTCTCGAAGATCTTCAAGGGCATTCATGACCTCGAACTGAAATACGGCGACACCGGCGTGTTCGT
This sequence comes from Pseudomonas sp. 22082, assembly GCF_052046055.1. NCBI lineage: Bacteria > Pseudomonadati > Pseudomonadota > Gammaproteobacteria > Pseudomonadales > Pseudomonadaceae > Pseudomonas > Pseudomonas sp. 22082. Next base: position 6,455 of record NZ_JBQEQB010000018.1, on the reverse strand, counting down.
CCGTGGCAAGTACTGGTATGACTTCGAACTGAAAGACGAGAGCCGCGAGTTCAAGGACATCAGCGACAGCAACCGCAAGGAAGGCGCCAAGTCCGCCGGCGGTCAGATCCTCGACGCCTTCGTCTACCACAACTACGCGATCGCCGATCAGCCGGGCTCCGTGCGTCTGGGCAAACAGGTGGTGAGCTGGGGTGAAAGTACCTTCATCGGCGGCGGCATCAACTCGATCAACCCGATCGACGTTTCCGCTTTCCGTCGTCCGGGCGCCGAGATCAAGGAAGGCCTGATCCCGGTCAACATGTTCTACGTGTCCCAGAGCCTGACCGACAACCTGTCGGCCGAAGCCTTCTATCAGCTGGAGTGGGACCAGACCGTCGTCGACAACTGCGGCACGTTCTTCTCCCAGCCGGACATCATTGCCGACGGTTGCACCGACAACCTGCGCGTACTGAACAAGCGCTCGCAGATCCCGGCCATTGCCCTGGGGCCATTGGCGGCCAACGGCGTCAACGTCAATGAAGAAGGTGTGCTGGTGCCGCGCGGCGCCGATCGCGATGCGCGGGACAGCGGCCAGTGGGGCGCGTCCCTCAAGTACATGTTCGAACCGCTGGACACCGAATTCGGTGCCTACTTCATGAATTACCACAGTCGTGCGCCGATCTTCAGTGCCACCGGCGCGCCGCAATCGGTCTACAACGGCGTAGCTGCATTGCCAGGTCCGTTTCAGGCACTCGGGCCTCTGTTGGTTGCCGGCAATTCGAAGTACTTCGTCGAATACCCTGAAGACATCCGCCTCTACGGTCTGAGCTTCTCCACCACCTTGCCTACCGGTACGGCGTGGAGCGGTGAGATCAGCTATCGCCCGAATGCACCGGTGCAACTGAACTCCACCGACATCCTGTTCGCCGGTGTGCGTCCACTGGGTGGCCCTTACGCCAACGCATCGCTGCTCAATGGCGTGCCGGGTCAGGATCTGCATGGCTACGAGCGCAAGGAAATCACTCAACTGCAAACCACCTTCACGCACTTCTTCGATCAGGTCATGGGCGCCAGCCGTCTGACCCTGGTGGGTGAAGTGGGCATGACTTACGTGGGCGGTCTGGAAAGCCGATCCGACAAGCGCTATGGCCGCGATCCGGTCTATGGCCCGGGCGAGCTGCCAGCCACCGGTACCACCAACACCTGCGTCAACATCCTCAACAACGGCACCATCAACGGCGCCGGACCAGGTTCGCCGCAGAACAACCGCAGCCGCAATTGCGACAACGACGGTTTCACCACGTCGATGTCCTGGGGCTACCGCGGCCGTGCAATCTGGGAATACAACGATGTCTTCGCCGGCGTGAACCTCAAGCCGAACGTGGCCTGGTCCCACGACGTCAGCGGCTACTCGCCGGGCCCTGGCGGCAACTTCGAGGAAGGTCGCAAGGCCGTCAGCCTGGGCGTCGATGCCGAGTACCAGAACACCTACACCGCGAGCCTGGCTTACACCAACTTCTTCGACGGCAAGTACACCACCGTGGATGACCGCGATTTTGTGGCGCTCAGCCTCGGCGTGAACTTCTAAGCACTGCATTTCAGGACGAACGAATTTATGAAAATAACAAAGAGTCTGTTCCACGCCGGTGTTCTGGGCCTGTCGCTGCTGGCGACCGGTGTCATGGCGGCGGTGCCTGCCGCCGAAGCGGACAAGCTGGGCAAGAGCCTGACCCCGATGGGCGCCGAAATGGCCGGCAACGCCGACGGCTCGATCCCGGCCTGGAAACCGATGTCGAAAAATGCCGGCACCGTTGACAGCAAAGGTTTCCTGTCCGATCCGTACGCCAGTGAGAAACCGCTGTTCACCATCACCAAGCAGAACGTCGATCAGTACAAGGCCAAGCTCGCGCCGGGCCAGTACGCGATGTTCCAGCGCTATCCTGACACCTTCAAGATGCCGGTCTATCCGTCCCATCGCGGTGCCACCGTGCCGGATGCGGTGTTCGCAGCCATCAAGAAGAACGCCACCACCACGACCCTGGTGTCGGGCGGCAACGGCCTGGAAAACTTCGATACCGCCGTGCCATTCCCGATTCCGAAAACCGGTGTGGAAGTGATCTGGAACCATATCACCCGCTATCGCGGCGGCAGCGTGACCCGTCTGGTGACCCAGGCCACGCCGCAACCGAACGGCTCGTTCAGCCTGGTGTACTTCCAGGACCAGTTCGTGTTCCGCGACAAGATGAAGGACTACGATCCGGCGAACCCTGGCAATATCCTGTTCTACTTCAAGCAGAAAGTGACCGCGCCGGCACGTCTGGCCGGTGGCGTGCTGCTGGTACACGAAACTCTCGACCAGGTGAAGGAGCCGCGTTCGGCGTGGGTCTACAACGCCGGTCAGCGTCGTGTACGTCGCGCTCCGCAAGTGTCCTACGACGGACCGGGTACAGCGGCGGATGGCCTGCGTACTTCCGATAACCTGGACATGTTCAACGGCGCACCGGACCGTTACGACTGGAAACTGGTCGGCAAACAAGAGATGTACATCGCCTCCGATAGTTACAAGCTCGACGATCCGAAGCTCAAGTACGCCGACATCATCAAGGCCGGGCACATCAACCAGGATCTGGCGCGCTATGAACTGCGTCGTGTATGGCACGTGACCGCGACCCTGAAGGAAGGTCAGCGCCACATCTACGCCAAGCGTGACTTCTTCATCGACGAAGACACCTGGCAAGCGGCGGTGATCGATCACTACGACGGTCGCAATCAACTGTGGCGCGTGGCGGAAGCCCACTCCCAGGACTACTACAACGTGCAGGTGCCTTGGTACACCCTGGAAACCCTCTACGACCTGCAATCCGGTCGTTACCTGGCACTGGGCATGAAGAACGAAGAGAAGTCGGCGTATGACTTCGGCTTCACTGCCACCACCAGCGACTTCACCCCGGCCGCCCTGCGTCAGGATGGTGTTCGCTAAGCTCCTGTAAATCGAGGCCGCATCCTCGTGAAAACGCCCCGACAGGTTCGGGGCGTTTTTTTTGCTTGCAGTTTTTCCGTAGGCTTTTTGTAGCCATTTGTAGCAACGACCTTCATAACCGCTCCGTTTAAGGCTAGTCTGCGGGCATCTGCTACGCCGCCAACAGCCATACGAACAAGAGCCGGCCATGACTGATCTGTCCCCACTTCCGGGTCTCGCAAGCGTTGCCGTCGCGGCACTGGACGGACGTTTTTTCCGTCCTCCGCTGCCTGATGGGTACGTATTGCGACCACGACTTTGCGAGCGCCTGCAAGCCGGGCTCGGTGGACGTCTGTTGCTGGTCAGCGCCCCGGCCGGGTTTGGCAAAAGCTCGCTGGCCGTGGAGTTCTGTCAAAGCCTGCCGGGTCATTGGCAAAGCCTGTGGCTGGGACTTAGCGCTCGCGACAGTGATCCGGGACGCTTCCTCGAGCGCTTGCTCGAGGGCCTGCAGGACTACTTTCCCGAACTCGGCAGCCGCGCACTCGGTTTGTTGAAAATGCGCCAGCGTCATCAGCCGTTCGCCTTCGAAGAATGGCTCGACGGCTTGCTCGATGAGCTGGCACTGCACCTGCTACCGACCTCGCCGCTGCTGCTGGTACTCGACGATTACCACCTCGCCCAAGGGCCGGTGCTCGATCGTTGCCTGCAATTTTTCCTCAACCATTTGCCCGATGGTCTGCTGGTCATGGTCACTAGTCGGCAGCGCCCGGACTGGCATCTGGCGCGCTTGCGTCTGTCGCGGCAGTTGCTGGAGTTGCATGAGCAGGATCTGCGCCTGACCCATGACGAAGCCCTCACGTTACTCGATCGCCACAGCAGCTCTTTGCGCGGTGAAGCGCTGGAAAGCCTGATCCAGCGCAGTGAAGGCTGGGTGGCGGGGTTGCGATTCTGGTTGCTGGCGATTTCTGAAGCAGGTACCGAATCGGCGTTGCCGCAGGCTTTGAACGGCGGGGAAGGGCTGATCCGTGAATACCTGCTGGAGGAAGTCATCGACTGCCTGCCCGCCGAGGTGCAGGCGTTCCTTTATGACACCGCACCGCAGGAGCGCTTTTGCAGCGAGCTTTGCGATGCTGTGCGCGAAGCCCACGACAGTGCCGAAATCCTGCGTTTCCTGCTGGCGCATCAGGTGTTCCTGGTGCCGCTGGACGAGCACGGTCACTGGTATCGCTATCACCATCTGTTTTCCGATCTGTTGCGCAGTCGGCCGATCACCCGGGCGATAGTCCCGGCCGCCACGCTGCACTTGCGCGCCTGCCGCTGGTTCAATGCCCAGGGCCTGCTGGATGAAGCGGTGGAGCAGGCCCTGCGCGCAGGACATCTGGATGTCGCAGCCAATCTGGTACAGAACCTGTCCGAGGAACAGTTGCTGGCCGAACAGAACGTCGGCATGCTGCTGCGCTGGAAAATGGACTTGCCCGACAGCCTGTTGATCAGCACGCCACGGTTGATCGTTTTGTACAGCTGGGCGTTGGGATTGGCGTGCCAGCTCGATGCTGCCGAAGAACTCGCCAGTCATCTGAGCCGGTTTCTGCCGGCACCCTCGGCCACTGCGCAGAAATCCATGCTGGCCCAATGGCTGGCGCTCAAGGGCATCATCGCCCGTGGACGGGGCCATCGCGAGCAGACCATCGAGTATTGCAGCGAGGCACTGGAAAGCCTGCCGGCCAAGCGTTACGGCCAGCGCCTTATGTGCCTCTCAACCTTATCCAATCTGGCGATTGCCGACGGCGATCTATGGCGTGCACGGGGCCTGAACCGCGAGTCGCTTGAACTGGCGCAGCGCGTCGGCAATCCCTTGTTCGAGGCGTTGGCGCATTACGATCGTGCCCGGGTCCTGCAGGCGCGCGGCGAAATCCTGCGCGCGCTCGATGAAGTGCACCAGGGGCTGGAGCGCTTGCGCGGATTGTCCGCACAGCGTTTGTACGCCGTGCGTGCGCGCCTGACGCTGTATGAGGGGTTTCTGCTGGCCATGCGGTTGCAGCCGCAGGCGGCAAGGGCGCGATTGCAGGCAGGCCTGACGGAAGCGCGGGCCTGCCGTGACATCAGTGTGTTGATCGGCCACTGTGTGATTGCACGACTCGACGGCAGCAGCGGCGATTTCGCCAAGGCCTTCGCCGAGCTGGCCGAGGCCGAACGTCTGATGCACATCTGGGACGTTCCGCCGATCTATTATCTGGCGATGATCACTCTGGTCAAATGTGAGCTGTGGCTGGCCCAAGGGCGCATCGATCTGGCTGAAGCCTGGCTGGCTCGACTGGGCCAGACCTACACCGGTGAACGCGCGGCGGCGCCACCGGAGTTTCATCCGCAGTTGCCGTTGCATGTCGAATTGCAGCGGGCGTTGCTTGACATGATTCAGGGGCAACCGATGCTCGCCGAAGGCCGATTGAACGCATTGCTGGAGAACGGTCAGCAAACCGGGCGGCAGTTGTTGAGTGTGATGGCGTTGACACAGAAGGTGGCGTTGCTGCTGGTGAGCGGTCGAGAAGCCGAGGCCCGCAAAGCATTGGCCCAGGCCATCGATGCTGCCAGTGGCGGGGTGTTGCAGCCATTCGATGTGCTGATCAAGGATCACGCTGACTGGTTGCGAGCGCAATTGTCGCTGACCACTGTGAATCCTGTCGGTCAGCAGTTGCTCGAGCATTTTCCGACTCCAGCGTCGCGCATGGCACAGGACACTTCTATCACCGAACAATTGAGTAGCCGGGAGCTGGCAGTCCTGCGGCTGATTGCCCAGGGCTGCTCGAATCAGGAAATCAGCGAGCAGTTGTTCATCTCGCTGCATACCGTGAAAACCCATGCCAGTCATATCAATAGCAAGCTGGGCGTGGAGCGGCGGACACAGGCGGTGGCGCGAGCCAAGGAACTCGGGGTTTTGAACTAGACATTCGGCGTTATTGACGTAAACAGAAACGCCCCGAATCATCGGGGCGTTTCTGTTTGGCTCCCGACCTGTGAAAACAGGTCGGGTGTCGGGTTGTATCAGGCCACCAGATCGTTGGCACTGAAGCTGTTCACACCCACCAGCTGGATTTCGAAGTCCGCACCGGTGTTACCGCTCACGTTGCCTGAGAGCACGTGATCGATGAACCGCAGTTGGCCCGCGCCAGTGAAGTCGCCCGCACCGATGAAGGTGAAGCCGTTGAAACCGGCGGTCAGCAGGTTGGCATCAAACTTCGTCAGATCGATTTTGTCCCCCTGTGCGCTGTTGAAGTCAGTGATGACATCGCGCAGATTGCCCACTCCACTCTCGTTCCAGTCATTGAACGTGAACACGTCTGCACCGCTGCCACCGGTCAAGGTGTCAGTGCCCAGCCCGCCGATAAGTGTGTCGTTGCCGGCCCCCCCATTGAGCAGGTTGTTGCCGGCATTGCCGGTCAGTACGTTGTTCAGACCATTGCCAGTGCCGTTGAGGTTGGCCGTGCCGGTGAGTACCAGATTTTCCAGGTTGTCGCCC